>DATLWN010000241.1:0-6216 GCA_035576305.1 Mariprofundaceae bacterium | reverse complement strand
CAGCGGCTTCGCCACTGCGGCAGCGCTTGGCCAGACGATCAAGAGCACCGGCTGGGACGTCTGGGGCTGGTACGACTTCCCGGGCACCGACTTCGGCGCGTTCGGTCGTTACGAGAGCTCCGAGAACAAGTCCAACGTCCTGGTGGGTGCCGGCACCCTGTACAAGGAGAAGGTGGAGCACTACGTGGCTGCCGTTTCCTACCGTCCGATCAAGGGCGTGACCTTCGCCCTGGCTGCCGACAACACCAAGATCAAGGATTTCGGTGGCGTTGCTGGCCTGACCAAGAAGGACACCCGCTACGGCCTGTACACCCAGGCGGCGTTCTGATCTAGCGCGAATGATGCCCGGAGCTCCGGCTCCGGGCATTCTTTCTACTGCCTCCGGAGGGCTCGGAAACCATGGCCGGGAACACGGGATCGACCGGAAGCAGTACAAAGAATGATCTTTGTAATTTCTCCTCCAAGAGAACCATGCCGGCCGGGCTTGCCCCGGCCGGTTTTTCATTGGAGGCTGCGGTGCCGTCGGTTGTGCAGGCGATCACACAAAACGGATCATAACAGTCTATATTGCGAGTAGGTTTCGCCCACACAAGGAGCAGGCATGACGGCACCATCGGCACCGCATACGATGAAGAAGTACGAAGAGGAGCTGGACCAGCTGAAGCAGCAGGTGCTGCAGATGGGCGGGCTCGTCGAGCGTGCCATCGAGCAGGCGATCCGCTGCACCGTCGAGCAGGACTCCGATCTGGCCCAGACCACCATCGAGGGCGACGCCGCCGTCAACGCCATGGAGGTGCAGAGCGACGAGCTGATGAAGGCCATGCTCGTGCGCCGCCAGCCCGCGGCCAGCGATCTCAGGCTGATCGTGGCCTCGATCAAGGTCGTCACCGACCTGGAGCGCATGGGGGATCTGGCCGCCGGCATCGCCGAGGGCATGCTGCGCTCACTGGAGCACCCGCCGAAGAACCTGGCGAGCTTCGCCCTGATGGGCGAGAAGGTGAAGCGCCAGGTCCACAAGGCGCTGGATGCCTTCTCGCGCGGCGACATCGAGCTGGCGATGGAGGTCATCGAGAACGACGAGCACATCGACCAGCTGCACAAGTCCATGTACCGGGAGACGCTGACCTACATGATGGAGGATCCGCGCCAGATCAGCTCATCGATCGTGCTGTCCAACATGGCCAAGAACCTCGAACGCATCGCCGACCACGCCACGAACATCGGCGAGATGGTGGTGTACATGATCCGCGGCCACGACATCCGGCATGTGGACCATGCCGCGGCCGCCCGCATGATCCGCGAGGAGAGACGCGGCCACTAGCTGAAGGCCAGCACCACCCCTGCGGGCTGCAACAACCCACGCTCCTGCTCCAGATCGACCCGCGTCAGCGGATGTTCGTCCAGCCAGCCGTCCGGGAACTGGAGCGCGATGCGCTCGTTGCCGGCGGCCACGGAAAAATCCGGCAGATAGTTTGGGATGCGGTTGCGCGTCAGCAGCACCGCCAGGCGCAGCAGCACGCACAGGCGCAGGGCCGGCTTTCTTTCGGCCTCGGACAGGGCCTGCAGATCGCTCAGGTTCAGCTTGCGGCGATGGCTGCCGACCAGGAAGGCCAGCAGCCGCTGCTCGCGCTGCGAAAATCCCGACATGTCGCTGTTGGCCAGCAGATAGGCGCCATGCTTGTGATACTGGCTGTGCGAAACCGCCAGCCCGGCCTCGTGCAGCGTGGCGGCCCAGGACAGGTACAGTCCCCATTCGCCATCACCCAGGGGCCACCTGTCGTCACAGGCCTGCTGGAACAGCCTGGCAGCGACATCGTTCACATACCCGGCATGCACCTCGTCGACCAGGTAGCGTCCCTTCATGCCGCGCACGGTCTGCTCGCGCATATCCTCCTGATCGTTGCGTCCCAGCAGATCGTACAGCACGCCCTCGCGCAGGCCGCCATCGGCCGCGGTCATGCGATCGATATTCAGGGCCTTGAAGGCGGCGCGCAGCACGGCGAGCCCGCCGGGAAACACCAGCTTGCGCTCGCTGCTCAGCCCCGGGATGTCCAGCGCATCGATGCGATCGAACTCGAGCATGCGCTTGCGCAGCAGATCGACGGCCTCGCGCGTGATCACGCCGTCGGAACTCCAGCCGCACTGGCCGGCGATCTGGGCTACGGCGCGGATGGTGCCCGCGGCCCCCACCGCCGCCTGCCAGCCCAGGGAGGTGAAACGCCGGATGATCTCCTGCAATTCGCGCAGGGCGGCGATCTCCGCTTCCTTATAGGCCTTCTTGTGGATGCCGCCATCGGCGAAGAAGCGGCGGGTATAGCTGACGCAGCCCATGGCCAGGCTTTCGCGATCGCGTGTTTCAAGCCCCTGGCCGATGATGCATTCGGTGCTGCCGCCACCGATGTCGATCACCAGCCGTTTCTGCTCGTCGAAGCCCAGGGAGCGCGCCACCCCGAGGTAGATCAGGCGCGCCTCCTCGTCGCCGGAGATGACCTGGATCGGGTGACCCAGGGCCTTCTCCGCCTCCTGCAGGAACCCATGGGCCTTCTCGGCGTGGCGCAGGGTATTGGTGCCGACCACGCGCACATTGGAGGGAGGCAATCCCTTCAGGCGCTGGCCGAACCGCTGCAGGCAGGCCAGGGCCCGTTCCTGCACCTCGGGCGTGATGTTGTTATCCGCATCCAGTCCTTCGCGCAGGCGCACCATCTCGCGCAGGCGATCCAGGATCAGCAAGGGCTGCCCTTCCTGGACGCGGGCGACGATCATGTGGAAGCTGCTCGAGCCGAGATCCACCGCGGCGACCTCGCCCGTCAGTCTGTCGTGTTTCCAGAATGCCATGGCCTCTCCATCCGTTCATCGAGGCTATCATGGATCATGCGGGCCGGCGACGGCGGCTTGCCCTAATCCGTCAGTTCCCCGATCAGCACATCCTGGACCGATACCGGTTTCGCGCGGGGCCGCACCACCGCCTTGCGATAGGTGCCGTCCTGCTGCAAGAACCAGGTGTGGGTGTTGTCCAGCAGGTAGGTCTTGAGCCCCTGGCGCACGATCTGGCGCTTGAGCCGGGCATCCTCGATGGGGAAACAGACCTCGACGCGCTTGAGCAGGTTGCGCTCCATCCAGTCGGCACTGGAGCAATACAGCTCGGCTTCGCCGCCGTTCGCGAAATAAATGATGCGGGAATGCTCGAGGAAGCGGCCGAGCACCGAGCGCACGCGGATGTTGTCCGACAGGCCTTTGACGCCGGGCCTCAGGCAGCAGATCCCGCGCACGATCAGCTCGATCTTCACCCCGGCCTGCGAGGCGCGGTACAGGGCGAGGATGACATCCTTCTCCTCCAGGCCGTTCATCTTGGCGAGTATCCTCGCCGGCCGGCCCTGCCTGGCATGCTCAGCCTCGCGGTCGATCCATTCGATGACGCGCTTCTTCATCTCGAACGGGGCCTGGACGATCTTCTTCAGCCGGCTGGTGCGGCCCAGCCCCGTCAGCTGCTGGAACACGCGATGCACATCCTCCCCGATCTGGGTATCGGTGGTGAGCAGGCCGATGTCGGTGTAGAAACGGCTGGTCACCGGATGGTAGTTGCCGGTACCCAGGTGCACGTAACGCCGGAAATTCCTGCCTTCGCGGCGCACGATCATCAGCATCTTCGCATGCGTCTTGTAACCGACCACGCCGTAGACCACGTGCGCGCCGGCCTGCTGCAGGCGCTCGGCCAGGTGGATGTTGTCCTCCTCGTCGAAACGGGCGCGCAGCTCGACGACGACCGTCACCTCCTTGCCCTTGCGCGCGGCCCTGAGCAGGGCCTGCACGATGGGGGAGTCCTCGCCGGTCCGGTACAGCGTCTGCTTGATGGCCAGCACGTCCGGGTCGTCGGCCGCCTGGTTCAGCAATGCCAGCACCGGCGAAAAGGCGTGATAGGGGTGGAACAGCACCATGTCGCCGCGGCGCAGCGTGGCGAACATGTCCGTTTCGTCCTGGATCACCGCAGGCAGCGACGGGCTGAATCCCGGGAATTTCAGGTCGGGGCGCTCGACGCGTTCGTGTACGGACATCAGGCGGTACAGGTTCACCAGGCCCTCGACCTGATACAGGTCCTGTTCACCCAGGTCGAACTTGTTCAGCAGGAAATCTATGACGTCCCGCGGCCAGTTGTCGGCCACCTCCAGGCGCACCTCGCGCCCGAAGCGGCGGTCCTCCTGCAGGCCTCCCTCCAGGGCCAGCTTGATGTCCTCCATCTCCTCCTCGTCCAGATACAGCTCGGTGTCTCGCGTCACCCGGAACTGGTAGCAGCCGGTCACCTGCATGCCCTGGAACATGTCCTCGACGAAGGCGTGGATGATGGAGGAGAGGAACACGAAGCCATCCGGCACGCCGGCAATCTCCGCCGGCAGCCGGATCAGGCGCGGCAGCGAGCGCGGCGCCGGCACGATGGCCAGCTTGTGCGCCCGTCCGAAGGCATCCTTCCCCTCCAGCGACACGATGAAGTGCAGGATCTTGTTGCCGATGCGCGGAAACGGGTGTGCCGGATCGATGCCCAGCGGGCTGATCATCGGCATGATGTTGCTGCTGAAAAAGCCCCGCAGCCATTCGCGCTGGGCCTCGCTCCAGTGCGTGCGCCGGATGAAATAGACGCCCTGCGCCTCCAGGGCCGGGATCAGCTCGTTGTTGAGCAGCGCATACTGGCGGCCCACCATCTCCAGCACCTGTTCGCGAATCTCGCGCAGCAGCCCGGCCGGGCTGCTCTGGTCGGCGCCGATCCGCTGTTTGCCGACGTACAGCATATGGCGGACCGAGGCGACGCGCACCTCGAAGAACTCGTCCAGGTTGGCGCTGGAGATGCACAGGAAGCGCAGGCGTTCGAGCAGGGGCAGCGATTCGTCCTGGGCCACGGCCAGCACGCGCTTGTGAAAGGCCAGCAGGCTCAGCTCCCGGTTCAGGAAGTTTTCCGGTGCGTCCATCTGTGCCTGATCCAAGGCCGATCCCCCCTTATGCACGCAAGCGACGGATCCTGGCCATGTTTTATGACACCACCATGAACCGGCAGCCGATTCTAGACCGAAACGGCCCGGGATACACCTTGCCCGTGTCATGCCGGTGCCATAGGCCTGACATATTTCATGGCTATTTTGAGCCTCACCCCATCCACGGAGGTGCCAGCCATGCATGCGAACCACGGACTGATCCTGAGCCGGAACATCGTGCCGGCCTGCCAGATCCGCAGCCTGATCGAATGCGGCGGCGCCACGGACGCGGACATCGTGCTGTCCGACCTCGATGCCTACACCAGCATGGGCCTGCATGCCTGCCATTTCCTGATCTGCGACATCGACGACCCCCATCTCCAGGGCATCGCGGTGGCCGAGTGCTTCCGCCACCGCTTCCGGGACGCTCCCTGGTATGCGATCTGCCGCCACGGCAACAGCCGGAACATGCGCCTGGCCCGTGAGCGCGGTGCCGACGGCTATTTCTTCCTGAACAGCTCGGGGCTGGCCCTCGACCCGCACGCCGGCATGACCCACGACCTGCTGCGCCGGCACCACAAGCCCGTGCAGCAGCCACCGCGGCGCATGCCCATGCCCCACCAGTTCCAGCACGGCTACTGAACGAAGCCGGCCGCATGCCGGTTGACCCGAATCCGGCGTCGGGCAGCATGGCGGCATGGAACCGGCCGCAAGCCCCCTGCCCGCGCTGAGCGTCACTGAACTGACCGCCGGCATCCGGCAGCTGCTCGAACAGAATTTCGCCCATGTCCGCGTCGTCGGCGAGGTCTCCCGCCTGACCCGCCATGCCTCCGGACACATCTACTTCACCATCAAGGACCAGCACGCCGCGATCTCGGCGGTGATCTGGCGCTCGGGCGCCGTGCGCCTGAAGACGCTGCCCGAGGAAGGCGGCGAGTTCGTCTTCGACGGCCATCTGAGCGTCTACGAGGCACGCGGCACCTACCAGCTGATCGTGCGCCAGGTCGAGGAGAGCGGCAGCGGCCGCCTGGCGGCGGAATTCGAACGCCGCAAGCAGCTGTTCGCCGAGCGCGGCTGGTTCGATCCGGCGCGCAAGCGCCCCCTGCCGGCCCTGCCGCGGCACATCGGCATCATCACCTCCCCCTCCACGGCGGCCATCGAGGATGTCAAAAAGGTGCTGGCCACCCGCCCAGCATGGCTGCGCCTGACCCTGTCGCCGTGCCTGGTGCAGGGCGACGGCGCACCCGCCTCCATC
>DATLWN010000240.1:0-2782 GCA_035576305.1 Mariprofundaceae bacterium | reverse complement strand
CACCCCGGCCTGCGCCGCCAGCTCCTGGTACAGCCGCCAGTCCCGGTCGTTGGCGATGGCCGCCGGCACGGAAAGCTCCCCGGTGGCCGCATCGCGCAGGGCGATGCGCCCGTCGACGCTGGCGATGTAATTGGCGTAGATCAGGATGTCGCCGGGGCCGGCCTGCCGGTGCAGGTCGAGGGCCAGGTAGGCGCCTTCCAGCGGCACTTGCCGTTGCGGCGCCGGCAGCAAGCGCGTCAGCATCGGCTCAGAAACCTTCGGTCGGCGCCGGGTCGAACTCGGGCGACAGTCGCGCCAGCACCGATGCCACGGCATCTCTCCAAGCATCCCCGGCGTAGGGCTCGGGCGTGCCGATCCCCCACACCGGCGCCGGCCAGGCGGCATCATGCCGGAATCGCGCCACGTGGTGCACATGCAGCTGCGGCACGATATTGCCGATGGCGGCGATGTTCAGCTTGTCCGGGGCCAGGGCCCCGGCCATGGCCTGCGCCAGCTGCGAGGACTCGTGCAGCAGTTGCTGCTGATCGGCCTCGGCCAGCTCGAAGATCTCGCGGATACCCTCGCGGCGCGGCACCAGGATGTACCAGGGGTAGCGCGCATCGTTCATCAACAGAAGCTCGCTGAGCGGGAAGGCGCCGAGGCGCAGGCAATCCCCGGCCAGCCGCGGATGCAGCATGGGCCTGTTCATATGAATGTCGATGGCGTCGATACGGCCATTTTTTTGGCCCTGCAAGGCTTTGCGAGCGTAGCGTGCTTGTTGCACACAAGCGAGCGATAACGCAGCAGGACGGAAAAATGGTCTATCCCTGTGGGCTGCGTCCCAATGAAACCCACTCGGCGTTGCTCGGGATTCATTTGGAGGTACCAAATTTCATCCCTCGCGCCTTGATTGGCCTTCATTGGGGCAGCAGCGACAACTTCGGCATTCATACGAACAGGCCCTTATCAGCCCAGGCGTTCGCGCATGCGCTGGCCCAGCTTGGTCGGGTTGTGCTCGATGACGGCGCCGGCCGCAGCCAAAGCCGCGAACTTGGCCTCGGCCGTGCCGGTGCCGCCGGAGATGATGGCCCCGGCATGGCCCATGCGCCGGCCCTTCGGCGCCGTGGCGCCGGCGATGAAGGCGACGACGGGCTTCGTCACATGCTCCTTGATGTAGGCCGCGGCCCGCTCCTCGTCGCTGCCGCCGATCTCGCCGATCATCACGATGCCGTCGGTGTCCGCATCGTCCTGGAACAGGCGCAAGGCATCGACGAAATCCATGCCATGCACCGGATCGCCGCCGATACCGATGCAGGTGCTCTGGCCGAGCCCCGTCTCGGTGGTCTGCCACACCGCCTCGTAGGTCAGCGTGCCGGAGCGCGACACGATGCCGATGCGCCCCGGGCGGTGGATATGCCCCGGCATGATGCCGATCTTGCACGCACCCGGGGTGATGATGCCCGGGCAGTTCGGCCCGATCAGTGTCGACCTGGTGCCGGCCAGGTGCTTCTTGACGCGCATCATGTCGACCACCGGGATGCCCTCGGTGATGCAGACGATCAGGCGGATGCCGGCCTCGGCCGCCTCGATGATGGCGGCGGCGGCATAGGGGGCCGGCACGTAGATCACCGATGCCTCAGCCCCGACTTCAACCACCGCGTCGGCCACGCGGTCGAACACCGGCCGCTCCAGGTGGACCTGCCCGCCCTTGCCGGGGGTGACGCCGCCGACGAAGTTCGTGCCGTAGGCGATCATCTGCTCGGAGTGGAAGGTGCCCTGCTTGCCGGTGAAGCCCTGGCAGATCACCCGGGTGTCGGCATCGACCAGCACGCTCATGCCGCCACCTCCCTGGCCGCGGCCGCGGCGAATTCGGCTGCCTGGTCCAGATCGCGCGCCCAGCGCACGTCCAGCCCCGCCTCCTCGATCAGTTTTCGTCCCTCCGCCTCGCGCGTGCCGACCAGACGCAGGATCACCGGCACGCGCATCGGGTGCTGCCGGCTGGCCTCGATCAGGCCGCTGGCGATGATGTCGCAGCGCACGATGCCGCCGAAGATGTTGACCAGGATGGCGCGCAATTCGTGGTTTCCGAACAGCAGGCTGAAGCCCTCGATGACCGCCGCCTCCGTGACGCCGCCGCCGACGTCGAGGAAGTTGGCGGGCCGCTCGCCCTTCAGCTGGATCATGTCCATCGTGGCCATGGCCAGCCCCGCGCCGTTGACCATGCAGCCGATGCTGCCGGACAGCTGGATGTAGTTCAGGCCGAAGCGCCCGGCCTCGGCCTCGCGCGGGTCCTCCTCGTCGGGATCGCGCAGCGCCCCGGCCTCCGGGTGGCGGAACAGCGCGTTGTCATCGAGTGCCAGCTTGGCGTCCAGCGCCACAAGCTCCCCGCTGCCGGTGACGATCAGCGGGTTGATCTCGACCAGGCTGGCATCCAGCCCCACGAAGGCGCGATGCAGCCCGGCGGCGAGCCGCGCGAAGGCATCATGCTGTTCCCCTGTAAAGCCGAGGAAGGCGGCCAGGCGCGCCACATCGGCGACGGCCGGGCCGTCGTCGACATCCGCCGGGATGCTCAGGATGCGCTCGGGCGTGTCGTGTGCCACCTGCTCGATATCCATGCCGCCGTCGGGGCTGGCGGTGATGGCGATGGCGCCGCGCTCGCGGTCGACGATCAGGCTCAGGTACAGCTCGCGGGCGATCGACGAGGCGGCCTCGACATAGACCTTGCCGACGCGCTTGCCTGCGTCTCCCGTCTGCGCCGTCACCAGCGTCGATCCGATCAGGGCCGCGGCGGCCTGCTCCACCG
>DATLWN010000239.1:0-3229 GCA_035576305.1 Mariprofundaceae bacterium | reverse complement strand
TGCGCGTTACCGGCAGGGCATCCTGAACAGGATCCAGCGTTACCGGCAGCGCCAGGACTGCGTCGATGAGGGGGTTCCGGCACCGTACCGGGCAAAATGACGGCCGTTGGCACGGAGAAACGATCAAACCGACAATCCGTGGCGGGTGCCGATGACCCAACGGCTTGGGATGATATCGCCATCGCTGCGCTCCATAGGCCATCGCCCACCCGTGTGGCCATATATGGCAGCAAGCTTGCTTTCCCACCCATGTCTAGGCTATATGGGGGTATCATGCGTAAGCACGAGTCCGGGTTCACCCTGATCGAGCTGATGATCGTCGTCGCCATCATCGGCATCCTTGCCGCCGTCGCCCTGCCCGCCTATCAGGCCTACCGGCAGAAGGCGTTCAATGCCATGGCCATCTCCGATGTCTATCATCTGTATCTGTTCGAGAACGAGTTTTTCAACGACAACGGCGAATTCGTCGCCGTGGCCGTGGCCGACAAGCAATCCACCGGCCTGATCAGCAAGAACGTGACGCTGATCGGCGGCACGACGGCTTTGTTCGAGATCCGCGACCTGTCTCACGATGTCGATGCGGCTGCCAATGTGGATGCCAACAAGCAGACCATCATCGTCGGCGGCAAACACCATGCCAGCCCCATCGTCCTGGCCGTCGATCTCGATGACGGCTCCGGCTACCGTTACAAGAGCATCAGCGGCTCGTTCTCTGCTGCCACGCTGCCTGCAGCGACCAACGCCAATGACCTGGCCAGCTGGCCCCTCTACTGATTCCGGATGAGAACTGAGGCCATCCAGGCCCCGCAAGAGGGGCCCGCGATCTATATCGTCTTTTCCGTCCTGCTGCTGACCCCACTCGTCTTTCCGGGCTTCTTCCCGTTCGACGTCAACTCTATCCTGGCCTGCGGCACCGCGCTGGTTTTTGCCTGCCTGCTGCTGTATCGCAATCCGATCGTCCATGTGCCCAGAAGGCTGGCGCTGGCGTTCACTGCCGTCGCGCTGATCCAGTTTGCCGGCTTCCTGCTCGGTTCCATGTCGGCCCCGGGGTCGTGGGGATTGCGCTCGCTCGAGTATGCGACCGCGCTGGTGATGCTGATCATGGGCGCCTCCGTTTACGGCGCGTCATTGCGGGTATGGATGAGGCTGTTCATGACGGCGGCCGCGATATGGTCGCTGGTCGGGCTCTACGTCTGGTGTGGCGGCACGGGTGGGCGGCCCCTGACTCTGGGCCTGATCGCACTGACCCAGGGGTCCGCGGCCAAGCTCGCCGGCCCGTTCAATCAGGGGAACATCTTTGCCTCCATGATCGGCATGGCCTGGATATTCGCGCACTGGCTGTTCCTGCGCCACAAGGGGTGGCTGCATGCGATCGCCGCGCTGTTTTTCACGGCGATGTTGTTCGATACCCTGTCCAGGGGCGGCTGGATCGCCTTTGGTGCGGCGCTGCTGCTGATGCTTTATGCCATGGCGCCGCCGCCAAGACAGATCGTCCTGCGCCTGCTTCCCCTCTGGGTGGCGGGAGTGGCCATTGGCATTGGATTGAATGCAATCCACGTCCAGTCGGTTCAGACGCAGAACATGCTCTTTGCCATGGCCAAGACCGTTGAGGCCACGATGGCGGCGCGTCTGGTCATCTGGGCCACGGCCGTCGTGGAGTTTCTGCATGCGCCGCTTATAGGGGTGGGCTGGGGCCAGTTTGCCGATGCCTACTGGCACAGCTATGCGCCGGCCCATGCATGGATGGGCCGGTATTTCGGCATCCAAGGGTTTGACAACTTCTTCTGGAGCGCGCACAACCTGTGGCTGCATGTGCTCGCCGAGGGCGGCTTCGTGGCCTTCGGCCTGCTGCTGTGGGGCACGTGGAAGATCATGGCCAAGGGCCTGTCCCTGGTCAGAAACGGGCACAGTGTCCGGCTTCCGTTTGCCATGGTCTCGCTGGGCTTTCTGTGTCAGTCGCTGGTGAACATCTCGTTCACACGGCCGCTGCCGCTGCTGATGTTCGCCTTTTTCACGGGGATCGCCTTTGCGCCATGGTTGCGTCGGGATAGCTGGCGGCTCTATCGCCTGGATATCACCCGCTATGCCGCCATCGGTATGGCCATGGTCGTGATCGGGTGGGCCTCCCGCGCCACCAGTCAGTGGTTTGAGGCCGCATCCTGGCTCAGGGGCTTTGATCTGGAGAGCAGGCAAAGCATCGAGGGGGTGGTGCCTGTTGCCGGCAAGCGCTCGGGAGCCATCCCCGTGATCTGGCTCGGCTACAACGTTGCCAAGAAAAACAGGCACACGGCCCTGCTGACCTGGATGCTTCCCTATCTGGGGCGGGATATCCACGAGTTTCCGTACGTGGACACCTACCAGGTGTACTTCTACGCCCTGGCCTTTTCGGGCAGGAATACCGAGGCATGCAAGGTCGGGACCCTGATCGAGAAACAGCGATATCCCGGAGAAGCAAACGCTGCCATCTACCGTGATGTCTGCGCCGGCAGGCCCATGGCCGGCAGCTATAATTTCGGGCACTAGACCGCGTCGATCTGCTCCAGCGACCAGCGCGCCCGGGCATCCCACTCGGCGGGGGGCGCTCCGGCGCGGGCGCGGCAATAGCCGGCGAAGGCGATCACGGCGCCGTTGTCGGTGCAGTAGCGGGGATGCGGCAGGTGCACGGACAGGCCGTGCTGGTCGGCCTCGGCATGCAGTTGCGCGCGCAGCCGCTGATTGGCGGCCACGCCACCGGCGATCACCAGGTGCGGGATGCCATGTTGCCGGCAGGCACGCACGGACTTGCCGACCAGCACCTCCACGATGGCCGCCTCGATGGCCGCTGCCATATCATTCTTCCAGCACGGGTCCGTTTCGTTTGCGCATGATTTTACCGCCAGCATCACGGCGGTTTTCAGGCCCGAGAAGCTGAAGTTCAGGTTATCATGCTGCAGCATTGGCCGCGGCAGCGGAAAACGCCGGGCATCGCCGTCTGATGCCAGATGCGCGATCTGTGGGCCGCCGGGGTAGGGAAGACCGAGCAGGCGCGCCGACTTGTCGAAGCATTCCCCGGCCGCATCGTCGATCGTCTGGCCCACGACCGTGTAGCGGCCGATGCCGTCCACGCGCACGAGCATGGTATGGCCGCCGGATACCAGCAGGGAGATGAACGGGAACGGCGGCAGCTCTGCCGCGATACCGGGCGCCAGCAGGTGCCCCTCCATGTGGTGGATCGGGAATACCGGCAGGC
>DATLWN010000238.1:0-2100 GCA_035576305.1 Mariprofundaceae bacterium | reverse complement strand
CAGGGCCTTCAGGTTGGCGGCGAGCCGGCGCTCGAAGACCTGCCGGTTGCGGCCCTTCAGGGTCAGCTCGCCGTAGTGGATCAGGATGTGTGCCATGCCCCGATCCTACTGGCGATCGGGCACGGGCGTAAGGCGCCGGCGGGCTACAGATGCAGGGCGATGCTGTGCAGCAGGCTGACCAGCTCCGACTGGCGGTTGGTGCCCGTCTTGCGGAAGGCCTGCTTCAGGTAGCCGCGCGCGGTGCCGATCTGGATGCCGCTTTGCTTGCAGTACTGGCCGAGCGTCTGCCCCGCGGCCAGGCCCAGGGCCAGCCGGGCCTCCGCGCCCGTCAGGTTGGCCAACAGCTGCAGCACCTCCGGCTTCAGGTCGGAGACGAAGGCCGGCGATGCGATCAGCAGCGCGGCATGGATGGTCGTATCGTCCGAGGCCATGGCCTGCATGTCGACATGCAGGGGCACCGCCACCAGCGCCAGGTTGATGCTCTCCTCGTTGCAGGACGGGATCGCCATCGCCTCGATCTGGCGCCCGCCGCGCTTGCCGTGCTCCACGGCCACGCCGACCATGTGCCTGAGCCGCTGCGTATGCTGCACCGTCGGCCCCACCAGTTGCCCGGAGACGATGTGCAGGCCCTCCATCCTGGACACGATCTCCCTGGCCCGCCGGTTCATGTACACCGGCGCGCCGTTGCCGTCGAGCATGATCACGCCGGAGCTGAGGCAGTTCATCGTCTGCTCCAGGCTGGCCGTGCGGTATTTCAGCTCCGTCATGCGCTTGGTGATCAGAAAGGCGCGCTGCAGATGCGGCATCAGCAGCGGCAGCGTCTCCACGAAACGCAACCGCCCCGGCTGCTGGCGGCCGCACAGCATGGCGATGTGCACGATGCGGCTGCCCACCTTGAACACGAAGCCGCGGACGCTGCTCCCCTGCTCCAGCCTGTCCAGCAGGGGATCGGCGGCGTCGAGGCGGACCACCTCGCTCTCGCCGACGACGAAGACGTCGCCGGCGTAATGGTTCGACGCCGTCTTCAGCATGTCGAGATGGGGGAGCACGCCGGCGAAGTGCTCGGCATAATGGGCCACGTCCTCGGCCGTGGCGCCCGAGGCCACCTCGAACAGCACATGGAAGTCGTCGGTATCGACGATGCGCATGGCCGACGATATGCAGCCGAAGAAGCCGGCGAAGCCGATCAGGACGCGCTGCCAGCCCTCGGCATCCAGGGTGACGCCGTAAATCAGGTCGACCAGTTCCGCGAACGGTTGAACGTCCATTCCCTCTCCTCAGCCATCCCATGGCAGTTTAGCCGCCTGTAACAACTTGTAGCGGACAATCCGGCGCACTGCCTCCCCCATATGGGGGGAGAAACGTCCGTCGGCCGTTTTATAAGGTTGGGCGCCCGATGGGCACGGGAGCGGGGGGTCATGGCAGGGAAGGGGAGAAACCAGGTGCAGCGCATCCTGCTGGTCGATGACGACCCGATGGTGCGCGCGGTGCTGCGCGAATCGCTGCAGGCGTTCGGATACGCGGTCGTGGCCGCCGAGAACGGCCGCAAGGCCATCGACATCTTCCAGCGCATGCGCAGCTCGATCAGCCTGCTGATCACGGATATCCGCATGCCGGAGATGGACGGCGTGGCGCTGATCCGGCGCATCCGCGCCATCGACCCGGAGCTGCCGATCGTCGTGATCACGGCCCATGCCGACGAGGCGGAGCTCGCGGAGACCGAGCAGCAGCGCACGGCGCTGTTCGTCAAGCCCCTGCGCTTCACCGACCTGGAGGCGCTGCTGAGGCTGATCGGGGAGCGCTGAGGCCCCGGGGCCCTCAGCCGGCGCGGCCGGGCAGGGGCCTCTTGACCGCCAGCGTCAGGCCGTCGGCGACGGGCAGCATCGACAGCTCGATGCGCACATCGTCGGCGAGCTTCAGGTTGAAGGCGCGGATGGCCTGGGTGCTTTCCTCCTGGTTGGCCTCGTCGATGACGTCGCCGCCCCACAGCACGTTGTCGACGGCGATGATGCCGCCCGGGCGCACCAGCCTCAGGCAGCGCTCGAAATAGCCGTCGTAGTTGACCTTGTCCGCATCGATGAAGGCGAAGTCGAAGGCTTC
>DATLWN010000237.1:0-8614 GCA_035576305.1 Mariprofundaceae bacterium | reverse complement strand
GCTCGGGGATACGCTGGAGGCGATCGCCGGCGAGAAGGCCTGGGCCATGGACGGCTGCGCCGTGGCGTTATCCGCGCCCCAGCCGGAAGCGGTGCTGCGGGTGCTTAAGGCGCGCCGGCCGGATCTGGTCGTTCTCGATGCGGCCGAGGCGGAAGCCATGCCGCCGCTGCGGGCGGTGGGCGGGCATCAGCGGCTGAACGCGGCCCTGGCCTGGCGCATGCTCCGCCTGCTTTCACAAAAGGGCATGGTCGCACTCCGGGAAGCGAAGGCGCTGGCCGCCATCGCGGCAAGCGAGATCCCCGGGCGGCTGCAGCGTATCGACTGGGGCAGGCGCCGCATCTGGCTGGATGCGGCGCACAACCTGCATGCGATACAGGCCCTGCTGCCGAGCCTGAAGGCGCTGGCCGATCCGTTCGAGGCCATCATCGTGCTGACGCGCGGGGATCGTGATCTGGCAGCGGCGGAGCCGCTGCTGCAGCCGTTGGCCCGCCATCTGCACATCGGCCGCGGCAATGAGCGTGCCGACGTGTTCCGGGCGCTGGATGACACCATCGCGGCCAGGGACGAAGGGGATTTCCTGGTGACGGGCTCGTTCATCACGATCGATCTGGCCAGCGAATGGCTGGAGATGGTACGGGGTATCGCCGCCTAGCTGTCCACCGTGAAGCCGCTGGCACCTCTGCGCATGCCGACCGGGCCGGTGCGCGTCATCTCGATGATGCCGAGCGGTTCGAGCATGCGCAGGAAGGCCTCGAGCTTGTTGGCCTTGCCGGTCAGCTCGACGGTGTAGCTGGCCTCCGAGACATCGACGACCTTGGCGCGGAACACGTCGGCCATGCGCAGCACCTCGGCGCGGGTGTTATCCACGGCGCGCACCTTGACCAGCAGCATCTCCCGCTCCATGTGCTCGGTCTGCGAGATGTCCTCGGCCTTGATCACCGGGATCAGCTTGTTCAGCTGCTTCTTGATCTGCTCGATGACGGCCTCGTCGCCGCGCGTGACCAGGGTCATGCGGCTGACCGTCGGATCCATGGTGGCCGCGACATTCAGGCTCTCGATGTTGTAGCCGCGCGCCGAGAACAGGCCGGCGACGCGCGTGAGCACGCCGAACTCGTTCTCGACCAGGATGGTGATCACGTGCCTCATGCCAGCACCATCTCGTTCAGCGCCGCCCCGGCCGGCACCATCGGGTAGACGTTCTCCTCCTTGGCCACGACGAAGTCGATGACCGTGAAGCTGTCCCGGTTCTTCAGCGCCTCGGCGATGACCTTCTCGACCTCGGCCGGCTTGGTGACGCGGTAGCCTTTGCCGCCGTAGGCCTCGGCCAGCTTGACGAAATCGGGCAGCGAATCGGAGTACGAATGCGAGTAGCGCGATTCGTAGAACATCTCCTGCCACTGGCGCACCATGCCCATAAAGGTGTTGTTCAGGATAGCCACCTTCACCGGAAGCTTGTACTGCATGGCAGTGGCGAGCTCCTGGATGTTCATCTGGATGGAGGCCTCGCCGGCGATATCGATGACGGTCTCTTTCGGCATGGCGATCTGCGCGCCGATGGCGGCGGGCAGGCCGAAGCCCATCGTGCCCAGGCCGCCCGAGGTGATCCAGCGGCGGGGCTTCTTGAAGCCGTAATGCTGGGCCGCCCACATCTGGTGCTGGCCGACCTCGGTGGCGATGATGGCATCCCCCTTCGTCAGTTCGTGCAGCTTCCTGACGACGTACTGCGGCTGGATCGGCCCGTCCATGGCCTGATCGAAATGCAGGCAGTCCTTGGCGCGCCACTCGTTGATCTGGTGCCACCAGACGGCCAGTGCCGCCTCGTCGGGCCCGGATTCGCGACGCTCCAGTTCCTTCAGGATCTGGCCGAGTACGACGCCGACATCGCCGACCACCGGCAGGTGCGCGAACACGTTCTTCGAGATCGACGCCGGGTCGATATCGATATGGATGATCTTGGCGTCCGGCGCGAAGGCGTCCAGGCGGCCGGTGACCCGATCGTCGAAGCGGGCGCCGACCGAGATCAACAGATCGCTGTGCGTGACCGCCATGTTCGCCTCATAGGTGCCGTGCATGCCGAGCATGCCGAGGAATCGCTCGTCGTCGTACGGGAAGCCGCCCAGACCCATCAGCGTATTGGTGA
This sequence comes from Mariprofundaceae bacterium, assembly GCA_035576305.1. Classification (GTDB taxonomy): domain Bacteria; phylum Pseudomonadota; class Zetaproteobacteria; order Mariprofundales; family Mariprofundaceae; genus DATLWN01. The sequence goes on along the minus strand of DATLWN010000237.1, from coordinate 6,474 downwards.
CCGGGAAGTTCAGCTGGCGGGCGAGCTTGGCCAGCTTCTCCGCGGCACCGGGCGAGCCGATGACGCCGCCGCCCGTGTACAGCACGGGGCGCTTGGCGTTCAGCATGGCCGTGGCGACCTTCTTGATCTGGCCGAGGTGGCCCTTGGTCACCGGCTTGTACGAGCGCATCTCCACCGTTTCCGGGTAGTCGAACTCGCAGACGGCGGTGCTGACATCCTTCGGGATGTCGACGAGCACCGGGCCCGGCCGGCCGGTGGTGGCGATATAGAAGGCCTTGCGGATGGTCGGGGCCAGTTCCTCGACCGACTTGACCAGGAAGTTGTGCTTGGTGGCCGAGCGCGTCAGGCCGACGGTATCGGCCTCCTGGAAGGCGTCGTTGCCGATCATGCCGGTGGCGACCTGGCCGGAGAAGCACACGGTCGGGATCGAATCCATGTAGGAGTCCACCAGGCCGGTGATGGCATTGGTGGCGCCGGGTCCGGAGGTCACGAGCGCCACGCCGCACTTGCCGGTGGAGCGGGCATAGCCGTTGGCGGCATGCAGCGCCGCCTGTTCGTGGCGCACCAGCACATGCTTGAACAGCGGTTTCTGGAAGATGGCATCGTAGATGGGCAGCACCGCCCCGCCGGGATAGCCGAAGATGGTATCCACGCCCTCGCGCTTGAGGCATTCGACAAAGATTTCCGCGCCGGTCAGTTTCATGCTGTTGTGCCTTTGATGCCCCCGAAATGCAGACCGGCGAACATAGGCAGGGCGGGAAAGCGTGTCAAGCGCGAAGGCTTGAAACTAAAGGTTTCCGTGGGGTTCCTGCGCAGGCTCCAGCAGGCGCGTCATCAGGATGGCGTCCTCGCGCCGGGTCTGCCCCGGTGGCGGCGGATAATATTCGCGGCGGCAGCCGGCGATCCGGAAGCCCAGCGCCGCGTACAGCTGCTGGGCGGGCGCGTTGGAGGCGCGCACCTCCAGATACACCATCGACAGCCCGGCCTTGCGCGCAAACAGGAAGCGGCTCAGGCGCGTGGCCAGCCCCTGACGCTGGAAATCCGGATGCACGGCGATCTGCAGCAGGTGCACCTCGTCGAGCACATCGTGGCTGAGCAGATAGGCGACGATCCGCTCCTCCCGCTCGGCCACGATCAGCTCGTGCCCGGAGGCCAGGGCATGCAGGATGCTCTTCTTGGACCAGGCCTCCGGCAACAGCCGGCGGTTCAGCTCAAAGACGGCCGGCAGATCGGCCTCCGTTCCCGGACGGATGCGGATCATGAGCCTTCGGGAGGGGCGACCTGCTCCTTCCATCCGCATCCCTCACGGACGCAGATGTGTTCGGTGCCGCGGCGCTTGGTGACCTTCTCGGTGACGAAGGGCGCGCCGCATTCGGGGCAGGGGCGATCCACGGGCTTGTCCCACAGCGCGTTCTTGCACTTGGGATAGCGCGAACAGGAATAGAAGATCTTGCCGCGTCTGGATTTCTTCTCGAGGAAGGTGCCCTTGCCGCAGGCCGGGCAGGTGATGCCGGTGTCCTTCGGCTTCTCCAGGGGCTGGATGTTCTTGCACTTCGGGTAGTTCGAGCAGCCGAGGAAGGGGCCGAAACGTCCCTGCTTGATCTCCATCGGCGCGCCGCATTTGTCGCACAGCTGGTCGGTCAGCTGGCGCGGCTGCGCCTCCGCCGGCTCCTCCCCCTTCTTGGCCAGCGGGCGGCTGTACTTGCATTCGGGATAGCCGGTGCAGGCCAGGAAGCGTCCGAAACGCCCGAGCTTGATGGCCAGCGGCTTGCCGCACTCGGGGCAGGTTTCGCTGGTCTCCTCGTGCGTGACGTCCGAGCGCCTGACGTTCTCCTGGGTGCTGTCGACCTTGGATTTGAACGGCGTCCAGAACGTCCGTAGCAGCGGCTTCCAGGCCTGTTCCCCGCGGGCGATGGCATCGAGCTTGGCCTCGACGTCGGCGGTGAAGCCGGTATCGACGATGTCCGGGAAGTACTGCGTCAGAAAGCGGTTGACGATCTCGCCGGTATCGGTCGGGACGAAGCGCTTGCGCTCCATCTCGACATATTTCCGTTCCCTGAGGACGTTCAGGATCGAGGCATAGGTCGAGGGCCGGCCGATGCCGTATTCCTCCATCTCCTTGACCAGCGTGGCCTCGGAGTAGCGCGGCTTCGGTTCCGTGAAATGCTGGCTGGCATCCGCCTGGCGGATGGCGACGGCCTGCCCCCCGCTCAGCGGCGGCAGCATCGATTCCTGTTCGGCATCGGCCGGTTCGTCGCGGCCCTCCTCGTACAGCTTGCGGAAGCCGGCGAAGGCAAGGGTGGAGCCGGTGGCGCGCAGCGTGACACCGTCTGCGGAGGCGATATCCGCGCGCACCTGGTCGATCAGTGCCGGCGCCATCTGGCAGGCCACTGCCCGCTGCCAGATCAGCGCATACAGCTTCCAGGCGTCATGGTCGAGCACGGCGCGCATCTGCTCGGGCGTGCGGGAAACCGAGGTGGGGCGGATCGCCTCGTGCGCCTCCTGGGCGTTGCGGCTGCTGGTCTTGAAGCGGCGCGGCTTGGCGGGCAGGAAGGCCGGATCGAACTGGCCATGGATGTAATCACGGATGTCGGCGATGGCCTCCTCGGCCAGGGACACCGAATCGGTTCGCATATAGGTGATCAGGCCGACGCGCTCGCCGCCGACATCCGCACCCTCGTACAGGCCCTGGGCCAGCTGCATGGTCTTGCGGGCGGTGAAGCCGAGCTTGCGCGAGGCCTCCATCTGCAGCGAGGAGGTGATGAATGGCGGCGACGGCTGCTGCCGCTTCTGGCTCTTCTCGACCGATGCGACGGTATAGTGTCCGGCCTGCACGCGATTGGCCGCGGTGCGGGCGGAAACGCCGTCGGTCAGGTCGAACTTGCCGAGATTCTTGTCGTCCAGCGCATGCAGCCTGGCGGCGAAGCGCTGGCCTCCGGCCTCGCAGGCGGCCTCGACCGTCCAGTACTCCTTGGGCTGGAATTCGCGGATATGCTGTTCGCGTTCGCAGATCAGGCGCAGCGCCACGGACTGCACGCGCCCGGCCGACAGGCCGCTGCGGATCTTGCGCCACAGCAGCGGCGACAGCGTGAAGCCGACGAGGTAATCCAGGGCGCTGCGCGCCTGCTGGGCATCGACCAGCTGCATGTTGATCTGGCGCGGATGGCTCACGGCCTCGTCGATGGCCTTCTTGGTGATCTCGTTGAAGGTGATGCGCCGGATGTCCTTGCCTTCCAGCGCCCCGCGCCGGCCGAGCTCGTCGGCGACATGCCAGGCGATGGCCTCGCCTTCGCGGTCGAGATCGCTGGCCAGGATCAGGCTGTCGGCCTTGCCCAGGGCCTTCTCGATGGCGTCCAGGCGCTTTTCCTTGTCGGCGATGACCTCGTAGGTCACGGCGAAGTCGTGGTCCGGATCCACCGATCCGTCCTTCTTCGGGAAGGCGCGGACATGGCCGTACGAGGCCAGAACCTTGAAGTCCTTGCCCAGATATTTCTCGATGGTTTTGGCCTTGGCCGGTGATTCCACCACGACGACTGCGCGCATCAAATCTCCTGAACGAGCGTATACCGATCGCCGGGCAGTCTGTCGATCACGCCCCGAAGTTCAAGCGCGAGCAATATCGGAGACAGCTCGGGCAGGCTCAGATGGCACTGCTCGCACAGCGCATCCACGTGCGCCACACCCTGTTTCAGCACCGCGAGCAGCATGGCTTCGGTCGGTGAGGCCGGTTCGTACCGGGGCGCGGTGGCATCCGTTGCGGCATCCCAGCCCAGTGCCTCGGTGACCGAGGCGGTGCCGTCGGCAAGCCCGGCCCCGTCGCGGATCAGCTGATGGCAGCCGGCATGGTTGCCGCCGAGCACCGAGCCCGGTACGGCGAACACCTCGCGTCCATAGGCCAGGGCCTGATGGGCCGTGATCAGGCTTCCCGAGCGCTGGTCGGCCTCCATGACGACGGTGGCGGGGCTCAAGGCGGCGATGATGCGGTTGCGCCGCGGGAAGTGCTCGGGCCTGGCCGGGACATCGGGCGCGAACTCGCTGATGACGCATCCGCGGCGGACGATGGCCTCGATCTGGCGGCGCTGCTCCTCGCGGTCGACGGCCAGCAGGCCGCATCCGAGCACGGCGACGGTGATGCCGTCCGCCTCCAGGGCCCCGGCGTGGGCGGCGGCATCGATGCCCTGGGCCATGCCGCTGACGATGACCGTGTCCTGGGCTGCCCATTGCCGGCACCAGCGGCGGGTCAGCAACCGCCCCTCGCGGCCGGCCTTGCGCGCACCGACGACGGACAGCATGCGTTCCCGGCCAAGCACCTGTGCATCGCCCAGAGCATACAGTACCAGCGGCGCGTCCTCAGCGGCGGCCAGGCGCTCGGGATAGTCCGCATCGCCGATGCCGAGCAGGCGGATACCATGGTTGGTGCAGGACTCGATGATGCGATCGGCCTGGCGCTCATCGCTGGAGCGCAGGGCCTGCACCAGTTTCGGGCCGATACCCTCCTGCGCTGCCAGCGCCTCGGCGCTGGCCTGCCACAGGGCATGGGCCGATCCGAAGACGCCGAGAAGCTGTCTGCCGGTGATGGGGCCGATGCCCGGGATCAGGCTCAGGCGCAAAAGCTGCCGGATGTCCCCCGGTGTCACGGGGTCCGTGCGTTGCCCGGAAGGATCAGGGGGCAATGCCGGCGGGCGTTGGCCTAGGGGCGTGCCTGGTTGCGGACGGTGTCGCCGACGTTGATCGGGTTGGTCGATTCCGTGACCAGGGCAATGGAGGCATCCTGCTGCGGCACCAGGACGATGATCTCGCCGATCTTCTCCTCCGGCAGGCGCACCTGCTTGCCGGTCACCGGATCATTGACCAGGCGGCCGGCGCGATGGATCGACAGCACCGTGCCCGCCCTCAGGTGGTCGCGCAGCCCCAGGTTGATGCCGATGATCTGATGCTGGCCGGCCTCGGCGGCATCGTTGCGCAGGTACATGACCTCGCCCGACAGCGGCTGCTGCGGGTATTCCGGGACGATGCGGGTGCTGACGACATGGGCCGGCTTCAGGCGGTCGCCGCGGGACATCTCCTCAAACGAGGTCAACACGACGCCGCGGTAGATGTCGCCCTCGTGCGTGGAGACCTCGACCTGGCCGAGATCGTTGATCAGGTAGCCGACGAGCTTGCCGGTGCGCGGATCCTTGACCGGGTCGCCGGTACGGAAGACATCGAAGACCTCGCCTTCCGACGGCGACGTATCGAATTTCAGATAGAGATGGTCGTTGGCGCCGTAGTTGATGCGCTGGTCCGAGGAATTGACGATATGGCCGACGCCCTTGATCGCGTCCGGCTGGATGAAATCCTGCCGGGCCAGCGCGGTCAGCAGCACGCTGGGGTCGATCTTCGGCTCCAGGTGCTCCACCGGCTTGATGACGATCTCCGGGCGCGGCCGGACGGTGCTCAGGCCGCCGGTGGCCTTCTGCTCGGGGTTGAACCAGATCTGGTTTCCTGGGTAGATCAGGTCGGGATTGCTGATGTACAGGTTCCTTTCCCAGATCTTCATCCATTTCTCAGGATCCTTGAAGAAATGGGCGGCGATGTCCCAAAGGGTATCGCCCTTCTTGACGATATAGGGCTGGGGAAAATCCGGTTTCAGGTCATCCTGCGTGACGCCGGCGGGCATGGTGACCGGGGCCGCATGGGCCTGCAGCGGCACAGCCGTAAGCGCGCAAGCCAGCAGAAGGGCGGCGAGGCCTTGAAGTTTCATGCGAACCTCCCAGCGTAAGCCATGAATAAATCAAAGGATGGCATAAGCCTATGAAGCCCGCAAGCGATGCGCATCACGTTGCCCGACCTTGGGCTCTTCATGCCGGCGCAGGCGGGCGATATTCGTGCGATGGCGGATGAGCGTCAGCAGGCCCAGGGCACCGGCACTGGCCAGGAAGGCGGGATGGCTGCCAAAGCCCCAGGCCAGCAGGGGCAGGCTGCCGGCCGCCAGCATCGACGACACCGACACATAGCGCCACAGCTTCAGGCTGAGCAGCCAGATGGCGAAGGCCAGCACGGCGATCCACGGCTGCCAGGGGAGCACGACGCCGAACATCGTCGCAACCCCCTTGCCGCCCCTGAATGCCAGGTAGACGGGGAAGCAATGGCCGACGAAGGCGGCCAGCGCGATGCCGGCGGTCAGCCATTCCGAGACCTGCCAGTGGACCGACAGGCCGACGGGGATCGCGCCCTTCAGGAGATCGGCGGCCAGGGTCAGGATGCCCACCGCCTTGCCGCCGGTGCGCATGGCGTTGGTGGCGCCGATATTGCCGCTGCCGTGCCGGCGCGGGTCCTTGCCCGTAAGCCAGCGGCTGAACAGCAGGCCGAACGGGATGGCGCCGATCAGGTAGGCGGCGGCAATGGTGGCGACAGCGGCGGCAGACAATCGGGTCAGTACCTGTTCAGGTGCCGGATGCGGCTGGCGTCGAGTTGGCGCTGCAGGCGGGGGGG
>DATLWN010000236.1:0-3034 GCA_035576305.1 Mariprofundaceae bacterium | reverse complement strand
CCGGTGCCCAGCACCAGGATGTGCCATCTCGCCGCGGACAGGCGCTGCACGATGCGGGCGTAGGCCTCGGCCGGATAGCGCTTGGCGCCGCCGAACTGGGCGCCGGGGGCGATGCAGACGGTGTGCCCCGGTTCCAGCCCGTGCCGGCGCATCAGCGCTGTGCCCCGGGCCTCGGCCCCCTCGGGCATGGCCAGCCGCACCTCGGCCGTCGGCGCCTCGATGCCCAGCTGGGCGGGCATGTCCAGGAAGTAGTGCCGGTGATGGCCGTGGATCTGGTCGATGCGCTGCGGCAGGGGATGCGTCAGCAGCGGGCGGCGCCATTGCCCTGCAAAACCGACGCGTTCCCGGCAGCCGCCCCGCCAGGCGCGCCAGGCCGAGCCGAGGCTGTTCGGGAACAGGTAGGCGCGGTCGGCGGCGGGCAGGGTCTCCTCGAAGGTGCAATGGCCGAGATCCAGGTATGGCAGCAGATCGTGCAGCCACGGCCGGCCATGCACCGCCAAATGGTCGTGCCGGTGGTGCAGGGCGATGGCCCGCATGGCCGGCTGGGCCATCACGGCATCGCCCAGCCAGTTCGGGGGCAGGATCAGGATGCGTCGTCCGGATGCGGTCGGGGCGGCGTTCATGGACGGGTCAGTGGTGGTGGGTGCAGACGAACATCCATTCGGCCTGGGGCTTGCTCAGCCCCGTGGTTCTTTGCAGCAGCTGTTCCTCGGCGATGTCGAAGTGGCGGGATAGCGTGTTGCGGATGCCGTGGTGGGAGTAGTGGTAGGGCTGCGATTCATCGCGCAGGGCGGGGACGAAGCGTTCCGCCAGATAACGCAGGCGGGCCCGCAGCGGCGGCACCGTGACGATGGTGACGACCAGAAAGCCGTCGGGCTTCAGCACCCGCTCGATCTCGTTGATCACGAGCTCGGGATTCAGGGTGTAGGTCAGGGCATTGTAGCACATCACCAGATCGCAGCTGGCCGCAGCCAGCGGGATGTTCTCGGCCATGCAGTTCAGGTATTTGCCGCTGGGCAGGGCACCGGGATAGGCGCGCTGGTAGTCGTCCAGCAGCGGATCGATGAAGACCCGGTTGGCGTGGTCGATGAAGTGGCTGAGGCAGACCGGCCCGCTGCCGATATCCAGCACGGTCGGTTTGGGCGGCAGCTGGTCGATGATCTTCTGCAGATGGGGCAGGTAATGGGTCTCGGCATGCGCCAGCCGTTCGGCCAGCACGTCCTTGCCGTGCCATTTCAGGACCGTGGCCTTCTGGGATTGCAGCCAGCGGCTTTTGGCGATCGGTTTATGGCGTGCCATACACAACATCGGCCAGCATCCTCTCCTGTTCCAGAATGAGCCAGCGGCGGTGGCTCCATAGCCAGAGTTCAGGACGCGCATGAATCGTGGATGAAAAGCTGTCCGCCATGGCCTTCATGGCATAAAAGGCATCGGCATCCTTGGCGCCGGTCGGCTCCGGCAGCGTGATCGGCCAGAACTGCAGGCGGAAGCGGAAGGAGCGGCCGATCCGGTGCAGGGCCACGCCGAACACCGGCGTGTGGTACTTGTAGGCATAGACGGCCGGAAACAGCGTCGTTGCGGCCAGATGCCCGAGGAAGGGCACCGGCGTGCCCGTGCTCAGGTGCTGGTCGATCATGATGGCGGCCACCGCCCCCTCCTTCAGCGCCTTGGGCAGCCAGCGCAGGCTCTGGTTGCGATCGCGCATCTGCGCCCCGAAGCGCTCCCGGCATGCCTTCAGGAAGCGGTCGAGCGCCGGGTTGTTCAACTGCCGGTAGATGATGTTCGTGGGCAGCCCCAGGATCGAGAACATCAGGGCGCCGAACTCCCAGTTGCTGTGGTGGCAGGCCACGAGGATGGCCCCGTGCCCCTCGGCCAGGGCGGCACGCAATTCGGACTCCCCCTCGACCGTCACGCGTGAGCGCAGGAAGGCATGCGAGCGCAGGTAGACGTGGGGCAGTTCGAAGATCGTGCGCCCCAACTCGGCGAAGGATTCGCGCGCCATGCGCCTGCGCCAGCGGCGGGGGCGGTCGGGATAGATGCGCGTCAGGTTTCTCAGGGTGATGTCCCGGTGGCGGCGGTCGACGAGGCTGAAGGCGCGGCCGATGCCGGCACCGACGGCACCGACGAGTCGGACGGGCATCAGGCGGATGATCCAAAAGAGCAGGCGCACGGCCAGTTCCGGCAGGTTGTGGGTCACGGTCAGTCCTTCAGTGGTTTCGCCTCATCGATGAGCATGACCGGGATATCGTCACGAATCGGGTATTCCAGTTTGCATGCCTTGCACACCAGGCCGCTCTTCGAGGCGTTGTATTCGATCCTGCCCTTGCACTGGGGGCAGGCGAGGATGTCGAGCAGTTCCCGGTCCAGCATGTGCCACTCCCGCCATCAGATCATGGCCAGCCGAGGCTACCACCAGCCTTGCGCCCCCCACAAGGCGTCATGGCCCAGGCAGCCGTTCCAGGACGGCATCGAGCAGGCCCGCTTCGGCCTCGGCCTCCTGGCGGGCGATCCACAGCGCCCGCTTGCGCGGCCACAGGGGCGCGAGCTTGACGGCGTCCTTGGCGGTGACGACGACCGGGGTGGGCAGGGCCAGCAGCTGCTCGATATCGCGGCGGCTGTAGCGGTGGTGATCCGGGAACACGCGGACGGCATCCACGATGCAGCCGTGACGGGCCAGGTCGTCATGGAAGCGCTCCGGCCGGGCGATGGCGCTGACCGCGGCGACATGCCTGGGTTCGGGTGCGCTGCCCTGCATCGCATCCTCCAGGCGGGCGATGCGCGTCTGCCAGTGCCATGGGCGTTGTTTCAGCGCCAGCGGTGTCTCCGGGCCGGGGCCGGTGCGCACGATCAGGTCGGCCCGCTCCAGGGCTGCCAGCGGTTCGCGCAGTGGGCCGGCCGGAATCAGGTGGCCGTTGCCCGTTCCCGCCGCCGGCACCAGCACGATGTCGCATCGGCGGTCGAGCTGGCGGTACTGGAAGCCGTCGTCCAGCAGGATCACATCCCCGTGTGCCACCGCCAGGCGTGCGGCTGCCAC
>DATLWN010000235.1:0-4256 GCA_035576305.1 Mariprofundaceae bacterium | reverse complement strand
GCCGTGCCAGGGTCAAGTCGTCCAGGCCCAGACTGCCGAGATCCAGGCGGATCCTGCCCACCAGCTGCGGCAAGGCCGTTTCGAAGCTCTCGATCGCCTCCGCGATCAGCACCGGCTCCTCCCGCGAGGCGTCGACGCGCGCCGCCACCAGCACCGGCGTATCCGGCTGCAGCAGATCGCGCACCTTCCCAAAGAGGTTGGCGAAGCAGACCAGCTCCGAGCGCCCGTGCAGATCCTCGATCTGCACGAAGGCCATGGTGCCGCGCGCCCCGCGGTGTTCGCGCAGCCCGCCGACGGCCGCCACCAGCGTCACCTTCGCGCCGTCCGCCAGCGTCCCGAGCTGACCGAGATGGGTATCCGCCAGGCCCGATACCCGCCCCAGATGCTCCTCCAGCGGATGGCCGGTCAGATAGAAGCCGAGCACCTCGCGCTCCGCCTGCAATTGCTCGCCGAGGCTCCAGGACTCCGCCACCCCGTCCGCCGCCTGCGGCGCGGGCTCGGCCGCCTCGAACAGCGCCGATTGCCCGGCGCTGAGCTCCTTGCGCCGGCGCTGGGTCCTGTCCAGCACCTCGCCCAGGCCCTCCAGCACGGCCCGCGCATTGGCCTCGATGGCATTGCAAGCGCCGGCCTTCAGCAGGGCCTCGAGGATGCGCTTGTTCAGCGCCTTGGCGCTGACGCGCATCAGCATGTCCTCGATATCGGCGAAGCGGCCGCCCTTGTTGCGGGCCTTGACCAGCGCCCGGATCGCCGCCTCGCCGACGCCCTTGACGGCGCCGAGCCCGAAACGGATCGCCTGCCCTTCCGGCAGGAACTCCCAGTCCGAGGCGTTGACGTCCGGCGCCAGCATGTCGATGCCCATGGCGCGGCAGTCGGCCACCAGCACGGCCACCTTGTCGCTGTTGCCCATGTCGCAGGTCAGGGTCGCCGCCATGAAGGCCTGCGGGTAATGCGCCTTCAGATAAGCCGTCTGGTAGGCGATCAGCGCATAGGCGGCCGAGTGCGACTTGTTGAAGCCGTACTCAGCGAACTTCTCCATCAGGTCGAAGATGCGCTCGGCCTTGTCCTCCGGCACGTGGTGCTTCGTCGCACCGTCCATGAACACCTTGCGCTGCTTGGCCATCTCCTCGGGGATCTTCTTGCCCATGGCCCGGCGCAGCATGTCGGCCTGGCCGAGCGTGTAGCCGGCCAGCACCTGCGCGATCTGCATCACCTGCTCCTGGTACAGGATGACGCCGTAGGTCTCCTTCAGGATCGGCTCCAGCTGCGGCAGCGCATAGGTGACAGCCTGGTCGCCGCGCTTTCTGGCGATGAAGTCGTCGACCATGCCGGACTGCAGCGGGCCGGGCCGGAACAGCGCCACCAGGGCGATGATGTCCTCGAAACAGTCCGGCTTCAGGCGCATCATCAAATCGCGCATGCCCGAGGATTCGAGCTGGAACACCGCGCCGGTGGCGGCGCGCTGCAAGAGCGCGAAGGTGGCGGCATCGTCCAGCGGGATGCGCTCGAGATCGAAGGCGCGCCCGGCCTCGTCGGCGGCATGCTCGCGCACCAAGCGGCAGGCCAGGTGGATCACGGTCAGGGTCTTCAGGCCCAAAAAGTCGAACTTGACCAGGCCGACCTTCTCGACGCATTTCATGTCCCACTGCACGACGATGCCTTCCTCGCCCGCCTCCTTGTACAGCGGTGCGGTCTCCACCAGCGCCGTGCGCCCGATGACCACGCCGGCCGCATGCTTGCCGGCGTGCCTGTGCAGGCCCTCCAGGCGGCGGGCGATATCGAACAGGCGCGCCACCTCGCCGTCCTCGTCGACCATCTTCTGCAGCCGGGGCTCGGCCACCAGCGCCTTCTCCAGCGTCATCTTCAGATCGTTGGGCACCAGCTTGGCGATGATGTTGACCTTCTCCAGCGGCATCGCCAGCACGCGGCCGACGTCGCGCACCACCGCCTTGGCCTTCATCGAGCCGTAGGTGATGATCTGCGCCACCTGGTCGGCGCCGTACTTGTCGGTGACGTAGCGGATCACCTCGTCGCGCCGGCTCATGCAGAAGTCGACATCGAAGTCCGGCATCGAGATGCGCTCCGGGTTCAGGAAGCGCTCGAACAGCAGGCCGTAGCGGATCGGGTCGAGATCGGTGATCTTCAGGCAGTAGGCGGCGAGCGATCCGGCGCCGGAGCCGCGCCCCGGGCCGACCGGGATGTCCTGCGCCTTGGCCCAGCGGATGAAGTCGGAAACGATCAGGAAATAGCCCGGGAAGCCCATCTGCTCGATGACGTCGAGCTCGAAGGCGAGGCGCGCATCGTAATCCCCGCGCTTCGCCTCCGGGGAACCGGCGACGATGGCCGGCCAGCGCTCGTCGAGCCCCCGCCTGGCCTCGGCGCGGATGAACTCGTTCAGGTCCTGGCCGTCGGGCGGCTGGAAATCGGGCAGCTGGTAATGGCCGAACTGCAGGTCGACATTGCAGCGGTTGGCGATGTGCAGCGTGTTCTCCAGCGCCTCCGGCACGTCGGCGAACAGCTCGGCCATCTCGTCATGCGACTTCAGGTAGCACTCGGGCGAGAAATGGCCGGTGACGTCGTCGTTGAGCGTGCGGTTCTGGCCGATGGCCAGCATGGCCTCGAAGGCCTGGAAGTCGCCGCGCTGCAGGAAGTGCGCGTTGTTGCTGGCCACCAGCGGGATATCCAGCTCGTGGGCCAGCTCGATCAGCTGGCGGTTGATCTCCTCCTGGGCCGGCGCGCCGTTGCGCTGCAGCTCGATGAAGAAGCCGTGCTCGGGGAACAGCTCGCGGTACTCGATCGCCGCACTCCTGGCCGCATCCACCTCGCCGCGCTGCAGGTGCTGCTCGATCTCGCCGTTCCAGCCCGAGGACAGCGCGATCAGCCCGGCGCCGTACTGGCGCAGCAACGCCTTGTCGATGCGCGGCTTGTAGTAGAAGCCGTCGAGATAGCCGATCGACACCAGCTGCATCAGGTTGCGCCAGCCGTGGTTCGTGCGCGCCAGCAGCACCAGCTGGGCGTAGCGCGGCGCCCGCGGCCCCTGGCTGACGCGCTGGGTGTGGTCGTCGCACAGGTAGACCTCGCAGCCCAGGATCGGCTTGATGCCCAGCTTCATCGCCTGCGTGTAGAAGCTGACGGCCCCGAACAGGTTGCCGTAATCGGTCAGGGCGACGGCCGGCTGCTTCAGCTGCACCATGCGCTCCAGCATCGCCGAGACCGACATGGCGCCGGAAAGCAGGGAGAAATCGGAGTGGGCATGCAGGTGCACGAAACGGGCGAAGTCCATGGCTATACCCTAGAAGTTCGCCGCCTCCAGTGGAAGGCTCGGGCGGGCTGGCATCGCCGTCGGCAACTGTGTTACGATTGCCACGCCCTGGACGAACAGGGCGCCGGCTGCGGGGAAACATCCGGTCGACCATTTGCATGCGAGGGAGAAACTATGGCATTCGTCGTCACTCAACTGTGCAAGGACTGCGTGGACACGGCCTGTGTCGCGGTCTGCCCCGTCGACTGCTTCTACCAGCCGGAGAAGGTATCCGACGACCTGCCGAACATGCTCTACATCTCCCCCGAGGAATGCATCGACTGCGCCGTGTGCGAACCGGAATGCCCGTGGGAGGCCATCTATCCGGAGGAGGATGTGCCGGCCGTGTTCGAGGGCGACATCTCCCTGAACGAGCGCTGCGATACCGAGCGCGAGGCCTTCAAGCTGGCCGAGAGCTCCGAGCACCAGCCGCCGACGGCGGAACAGGTGGCCGCCAACAAGGCCAAGTACGGCCTGTAAGCGCCCGCGGCCGGCCGTGCCGGCTGCCGATCCCATGCCCGATACGAATCCCGTGACCAGCCCGCCGCAGTACCTGACCGGCATGGGCCGCGCGCAGTTCCTGGCCCTGTGCGAGCAGGCCGGCGCCAAACCGCTGCACGCCGAGCGCCTGACCGCCCATATCCATCGCCATGGCATCACCGACATCGCCGAGATCCCCGAGCTTCCGGCCCCGCTGCGCACCCTGCTGGCGGGCTATGCCGCCGACGTTCCCGTCTCGCGCATCGCCGAGCAGGTCTCCGAGGACGGCACGCGCAAGATGCTGCTCGGCCTGCCCGACGGCCGGGACGTGGAGACCGTGTGGATCCCGGGCAAGGGGCGCACCACGCAGTGCATCTCCACGCAGGTCGGCTGCGCCGTCGGCTGTACCTTCTGCCTGACCGCCACGGCGGGGCTGACGCGCAACCTCAGCGCCGCCGAGATGGTGGCGCAGGTCGAG
>DATLWN010000234.1:0-10673 GCA_035576305.1 Mariprofundaceae bacterium | reverse complement strand
CCACCTGCTCCTTCAGCCGCTGCTGGTCCTTCACAGCGTGCACCCGCCCCGGCGCATCTCCCACAGGCGGCGCAGCATCTCCTCCTCCATGCGCCTGAGGCTTTGCTTGACGTCGTGCAGCGTCTCCTCCTCGGCCAGCAGCTGCTCGGACAAGGCCTGGCTGATGCGCGTGTAATCGGTGTCCAGCAGGAAGCGCCGGGTGCTGATGGTCAGCTCGTTGCCGTTGAAATACAGCAGGCCTCCGGGCAGCGCCAGGAATTGCCACTGACCCGAGACATCGGCAAACCGCGTCAGCCCGAACAGCAGCGAGGTCATGAACCGGGCATGGCCGGCCATGAGGCCGAAGCTTCCGGAGGCATCCTCGCCGACGAAGGAGCATACGTCCGTGAAGCGCTCGCTGGCGGTGGCGGCATGGATATTCAGGGTGAAGCTATTCACGTCTCTGCCCTGGCCATGGTCCCGCGCATGTAGCACGCCTCCTCGGCCACCTCGTCGAATCGGCCGCGCAGGAAGGCCTCGCAGTCGGCCAGGGTGTCGGCCAGCGGCACCGAGATCCCCGGGATGCCGGAATGGCTGGCGGTGACGAAGAAAGGCTGGCTCAGGTAACGCTGCAGCTTGCGCGCGCGCTTGACGATGCGCTGGTCGGCCTCCGACAGCTCCTCCATGCCCAGCATGGCGATGATGTCCTCGAGCTCCGCATAACGCGCCAGATGCTCGCGCACCCCTTCGGCCACGGCGTAATGCCGGTCGCCGAGCACATGGCGATCCATCAGCTTGCTGGCCGAGCGCAGCGGATCGACGGCCGGATAGATGCCGCGGCTGGCCTGGGCGCGCGCCAGGATGATCTTGGTGTCCAGGTGCCCGAGGATGGTGCTGACGGCGGGATCGGTCATGTCGTCGGCCGGCACGTAGACGGCCTGCACGCCGGTGATGGCCCCCCGGCTCGTCGAACTGATGCGATCCTGCATCTCCGCCACCTCGGTGGCCAGCGTCGGCTGGTAGCCCACCGTGGCCGGCATGCGCCCGAGCAGGGTCGAGATCTCGCTGCGCGCCTGCACAAAGCGGAACACATTGTCCATCAGCAGCAGCACCTCCTTGTGCAGGGTGTCGCGCAGGTACTCGGCGTAGGTCAGGGCGCTCAGGCCGACGCGGAAACGCACCCCCGGAGACTCGTCCATCTCCCCGAACACCAGCAGCGCGCGCGCCATCACCTCGGTCTGCTGCAGCTCGTGCCATAGCTCGTGGCCCTCGCGGATGCGCTCGCCCACGCCTGCGAACACCGACACGCCCTGGTGGATGGCGGCCACGGCATGCATGAACTCCATGATCAGCACGGTCTTGCCCACGCCGGCGCCGCCGAACAGGCCGGTCTTGCCGCCGCGCACAAAGGGGCAAAGCAGATCGATGACCTTGATGCCGGTCTCGAGCACCTCACCGGTACCCTGGGCCTCGGACAGCGCCAGTGACTGGCCATGGATGTTCCGGTAATCCACCGCGGGCAGCCCGGGGCCTTCATCCAGAGGCTCCCCGAACACGTTGAGCACCCGCCCCAGGCAATCGGCGGCCACCGGCACATGCAGCGGCGCGCCGGTATCGTATACGGCAAGGCCTCGCCTCAGGCCGGCGGTACGGTGCAGCGTGATGGCCCGGACATGACGCTCGTCCAGATGCTGGTGCACCTCGAACAGGTAGCGGGCGCCGTCGATATCGGCATGCAGCGCCTGGCGCAGCGGCGGCAGGTGCCGGCAGGCGATGACCACCACGGGCCCCTGCACCTCGGCAATGGTGCCGACCATGGTGGCATCGGTAGGGTGCTCCGCGACTGCAGATCCGCTCACGCTCTTTGCCTGCCCTCCCCATCATTGCCGGGCCGCCGGGCCCGGAACGGATTGATCCGATCCATAGTAGGGATTCTAGACAACAAAAACAGGCGCGAAGGATGGACGTCGCTAACCGGCATCGCTCCAGCGGGCGAACATCGCCGCCTGGCCATGGCAGTGCCCCTGCCGATCGATGACGTTCCAGACCACGGCATCGCGGATGACGAAGCGCCGCCCCGTGGCGGAGATGCGCACACCTGCATAATCGTCGATATAGCCGTGCTCGGAAACGCGCTGCAGCAACGCGGCCCGTGCCTCGCGCTTATCCGGCTCGGCGGAGAGCCGCGAGGGCAGATGCGTGAAGGCATCCCAGCCCATCTCGAACAGGCGCAGGGCGGTCAGGTTGGCGTAATTGAATACGGGGTCGGCTTCGGCACCGTGCGAGACCAGCGCGAACGGCGCCTCCCAGATGCGGCGCGCCAGTTCCCGCGCATCCGTGTTCTCCAGCAGACGACGGCCGGTCAGGCGCGTGAAGCTGTCAGCCAGCAGCGCCACATGATCGCTCAGATGTTCCGGAAACTCGGGAATCATGGCTCCATCACGGCCCATATCGCGATGGGCTGAAAAACCTCAGGGAATGCGCGCGATCAGGTCGATCTCGACCTTCGCCCCCAGCGGCAGCGCCGCCACGGCCACCGTGGCCCGGGCCGGCCGGTGGCTGCCCAGCCATTCGGCGTAGATGGCGTTGATCTTGGGGAAATCCGCCATGTCCACCAGGTAGATGTTCGCCTTGATGATGTCGTCGGGCGCAGCACCGCCGGCCCGCAGCACCGCGGACAGGTTCTGCATCACCTGCCTGGCCTGGATCTCCACCGTGTCCCCCGCCAGCGAGCCGGAGACGGGATCCAGGCCGATCTGGCCGGAAAGATACAGCACATCGCCATGGCGGATGGCCTGGCTGTACGGTCCCACCGCCTTCGGGGCCTCGTCGGAATGCACCGGCTTGATCTTGCTCATGATCCCTCTCCCTTGGCCTCCACCTTGGCCTTCTTGCGGCGGAACACCATATCACGGAAGGCCTCGCCGAACGACCGCGTCATATGCGGTTTCTCCAGGCCCACGCGATTCTTGCGGCCGACCTGCACCACCCCGTCCAGGGCCTTGATGGCACGCAGCACCTGGGCCAGATGGATGCGGTCCTCGACATCGATCAGGAACAGCAGTTCGGTCACCGAACCGCCGCGCTGGTGGATCTTCAGATCCTCGATATTGGCGTTCGTTTCGGCCATACAGCTGGAAACCTTGGCCAGCATGCCGCGTTCGTTGCGGGTGATGACCTCGATGCCGGTCGGATACGATTGCCCCTTCTGCGGCGGCCAGCTGACGTCCAGCCAGCCGGAGTCCGCATGCTTGACCTCCGGGCACTTGCGATGATGCAGAATCAGGCCCTTGCCGGCACGGAACTGGCCGAGCACCGGATCGCCGGGGATCGGATGGCAGCATTCGGCCGGCACCATCATCGCCCTGGCCATGCCCTTGATGTTCAGCGGTCCCGCCTGTTCCTTCTCGACCGCCGCCAGGAACCTGTCCAGCGGGATATCGCCCCGACCCAGGCCCTCCTTCAGGCCGTCCACGTCCGTGCAGTTCAGGCGTTCCAGCACCTCGGCCTTGATCTCGGCCCGGCCCATGGCCTCGCGGATGATCTGCTCGCCCATGCGGATGCTGGTGTTGCGCTCCTGACGCCGGAACCACTGGCGGATGCTCTGGCGCGCGCGCGGCGTCCTGACGTATTGCAGCCACTGCCGGCTGGGGGTCTGGTCGGGGCTGGTCATGATCTCGATCTGGTCGCCGTTGTGCAGGCGCGTCTGGAAATCGGCGACCTCGCCGTTGATGCGCACGCCGATGCAGTGGTTGCCGACATCGGTATGCACGGCATAGGCGAAATCCAGCGGCCTGGCGCCGCGGGGCAGCGCGAAGATGTCGCCGTCGCGGCTGAACACGTAGACCTCCTGCACGAACAGGTCGAGGCGCACGTTCTCGAGGAACTCGCCCGGATTCTCGACCTCCTGAATCAGCTCGGTCAGCTGCTTCAGCCACTGGAAGCTGCGATCATCCCCGTCGGCATCCTGCCCCTCCCCCTTGTAGCGCCAGTGGGCAGCGATGCCGTCCTCGGCGAAACGGTGCATGGCCGCGGTGCGGATCTGCACCTCGATGCGGAAATTCTCCGGGCCGATCACCGAGGTGTGCAGCGACTGGTAGCCGTTCGGCTTGGGCAGGGCGATGTAATCCTTGAAACGGCCGGGCACCGGCCGGTACAGGCTGTGGATGATGCCCAGGGTCTGGTAGCAGGCCGACGTGTCGTCGACGATGACGCGGAAGGCGACCAGATCGTAGATATCGTTGAAATCGATGTGCTTGCGCTGCATCTTCTCGTGCACGCTGTACAGGTGCTTCATGCGCCCCTGCACCTGGGCCTTCACGCCCTTGCGGTCCAGCGCCTGCTGGATGATGGTCTCCAGGCGCCGCTGCACCTGCTGCAGGCCCTCGATGTGGTCCCTCATCTGCGCGATCAGATCGTGGTAGGCATCCGGATCCAGCTGCGCGAAGGCCAGGTCCTCCATCTCCTGCTTGATCCAGTGGATGCCCAGCCGGTGCGCCAGCGGCGCATACAGCTGCATGGTTTCCTGGGCGATACCGATGCGCTTGTTCTCCGGCAGGAAATTCAGCGTGCGCATATTGTGCAGGCGGTCCGCCAGCTTGATCAGCAGCACGCGCAGATCCTGGGCCGTGGCCAGGATCATCTTGCGGAAGTTCTCCGCCTGCTTGTGCTCGGTGGAACGGAAACGGATCTGGCCGATCTTGGTCACCCCGTCGACCAGGCGGGCGATCTCGGCCCCGAAACGATGCTCGACATCGGCCAGCGTCACGTGCGTGTCCTCGACCGTGTCGTGCAACAGCGCCGTGACGATGCTGGCCTCATCGAGCTTCAGGCTGGCCAGGATGTGGGCCACCGCCAGCGGATGCGTGACGTAGGGCTCGCCGGAACGCCGCACCTGGTCCCCGTGCGCGTGCGCCGCAAACACATAGGCACGATTGATCAGGTCGAGATCGGCCTTCGGTGCATAGGAGCGGACGCGCTCGGTGATTTCAAAGATGCGGCTCATGGGGGGATACCCTCAGGAAAGAAAAAGGGTCGGAACGCCAGGCAACCGCAAACGAACGATCAGATCTCGTCCTCTTCCAGGCGCTGCTGGGCCGCTTCGGCCGCCTGCACCGCAAGCTGGCGCTCGCGTTCGATGCGATCGGTCTCGAACACGCTCTCCCACGTCACCCGACCCTCGCCGATCTCCCTCAGCGACTGTACCGCCGGCTTGTGGATCTCGCCGTCGATGGGCTGCGATACGGTGCCAAGCAACTGCCGGGCACGGCGGGTCGCCAGCACGACCATCTCGAAACGGTTCGGGTAATAACGAATGCAATCTTCAACTGTGACACGGGCCATCCGACGTCAACCTCCGGTCTTCAACTTATAAGGGGCATGAACGATAAGCATAGCGGCACCCTGCCAAAAGGCAATCAACCCCGCTGGTACAGGGCCAGCAAGCGCTCCAGGGCCTGGGCAAAATCGTCGTTGACGATGCGCACGTGCGCCTCATCGGCATGGGCCATCTCGCTCTCGGCCGCAGCCATGCGGCTCGCCACCACCTCGGCACTGTCCTGGCCGCGGCCGATCAGGCGCCGGCGCAGCTCCTCCAGCGAGGGCGGCATGATGAAGATGCGGAAGGCATCCGGCAGCTTGGCGGCCACCTGCTGCGCCCCCTGCCAGTCGATCTCCAGCAGCACGTCAAACCCCTCGGCCAGCATGCGCTCCACGTCGGCCTTGCGGGTGCCGTAGCGATGGCCGTGCACCACCGCCGATTCCAGAAAGGCGCCGGCGGCGAGCTGACGCTCGAATTCGGCAGGGCTCAGGAAGTGGTAATCGCGGCCATCCACCTCGCCCGGGCGCGGCGGGCGCGTGGTGCTGGAGATGCTCAGGCGCAGCTCGGGGCAACGCTCCATCCAGGCCCGGCACAGGCTGGTCTTGCCGCTGCCGGACGGCCCGGACACCACGAACAACCGCGGGCTGCCTGCGGCCGGCATCTCAGGCCTTGCCGGTCAGTTTCAGGTATTTGGCCTGCAGCTGTTCCCGGGTTTCCACGACATCCGGATCGTGTGGGATGCAGTCCACCGGACAGACCAGCTGGCACTGGGACTCCTCGAAATGCCCCACGCACTCGGTGCACTTGTCCGGGTCGATCTCGTAGATCTCGTCGCCCTCGAAAATCGCCTCGTTCGGGCATTCGGGCTCACATACGCCACAATTGATGCACTCGTCGGTGATCATCAGGGCCATCTCAGACTCCTTGGGCTTGATGCTGCGGACAACAGGGGCCGCAATCATGCCGCAAACGCATCCCGAGTCCAACCGGCCACGCTTTTCATCCCATGGGTGTGGGATATGGCCGGGGATATGGCATGATACGGCCATCTCGTGGGAAGGAGCAGGCATGCACTACCAGGGCGACCCCGCATTCGATCACCGGCAGATTCCCGCTGTCGGCATCCTGCTGCTGAACCTTGGCACGCCCGAGGCACCGACCACGCCGGCGCTCAGGCGCTACCTGAAACAGTTCCTTTCCGATCCCCGCATCGTCGAACAGCCGCGCTGGCTGTGGTGGCTGATCCTCAACGGCGTCATCCTGAATATCCGCCCTCCCCGCTCCGCCGCGGCCTACCGGCGCATCTGGACCGAGGCGGGCTCGCCGCTGCTGGTCCACAGCTGCGAGATCGCGGACGGCCTGGCCCGGAAACTGGCGGCGGATTACGGCAACCCGGTGCACGTGGAGCTGGCGATGCGCTACGGCCAGCCGTCCGTGGCCGAGGCCATGGGCAGGCTGCGTGACAAGGGCTGCCGGCGCCTGCTGGCGCTGCCGCTGTATCCGCAGTACTCGGCCACCTCCACCGCCTCGGCGCTGGATGCCGTGCTGCTGGAGCTCACCCGCTGGCGCTGGATGCCCGAGGTCCACACCGTCAACGGCTATCACGATCACCCGGGTTACATCGCGGCACTGGCCGAATCGATTCGCGACTACTGGCAGCAGCACGGCCGGCCCGAGCGCCTGCTGTTCTCCTTCCACGGCATCCCCCGCCGCTACTTCCTGGCCGGCGATCCCTACCACTGCCTGTGCCACAAGACCGCCCGCCTGGTGGCGGAAGCGCTCGGATTGGAGGACGGCAGCTGGAAACTGGCCTTCCAGTCGCTGTTTGGGCGCGAGGAATGGCTGCGCCCATACACCAGCGACACCCTGAAGGCATGGGGTGGCGAGGGGCTGAAGAGCGTGCATGTGATCTGCCCGGGCTTCGCGGCGGACTGCCTGGAGACCTTGGACGAGATCGCCGTGGAGAACCGGCATGTGTTCACCGCGGCCGGTGGCGGCGACTTCCACTACATCCCGGCCCTGAACGCGGCGCCTTCGCACATCGAGGCGTTGTCGGCCATGGTCGGGGAAGCCCTCGGGCACTGGGGTGTCGCCAAGGATACCTGGGATGCCGGGGCGGCGGATCAGCAAGCGGCTGCGCGCGCCGGACGGGCCGAGGCCCTGCGGGAAAATCGATAGACTCCAGGGGCATGGGCCCCTTTCGCAACACCCGTACCCCGGAAAGGAGGGTCGAAGCGCATGAAGACGGATGATTACGGCAAGCAATCCATCGAGGACAGCCTGAAGGCACTGCAGACCGGCCTGGAGCAGGGGCTTTCCGGCACGGAGGCTGCCGCACGCCTGCAACGCTTCGGCTACAACGAGATGGAGGAGAAGGAGGAGCCGCTCTGGCACCGCATCTTCCGCCGCTTCTGGGGCCCGATCCCGTGGATGATCGAGGTGGCGGCCCTGCTGTCCGCCGTCGTCGGCAAATGGGAGGATTTCACCATCATCGGCATCATGCTGCTGGTCAACGCTGGCCTGGACTTCTTCCAGGAGCACCGGGCGCTCAATGCCCTGAAGGCGCTGAAGCAACGCCTGGCCACCGAGGTACTGGTGAAGCGCGACGGATCCTTCAAGACCGTGCCGGCGCGCGAACTGGTGCCGGGCGATGTCGTCAAGCTGCGCATCGGCAATGTGGTGCCGGCCGACGTGCAGCTGTGCCAGGGCGACTACCTGCTGATCGACCAGTCCTCGCTGACCGGGGAATCGCTGCCGGTCAGCAAGAAGCAGGGCGAGATCGCCTACGCCAACACCATCGTCAAGCAGGGTGAGATGCTGGCCCTGGTGGTCAACACCGGCGCCGAGACCAATTTCCACAACCTGGTGGCCCTGGTGGCCAAGGCCTCGCGGGAGGCGCGCAGCCATTTCCAGAGGATGGTCATCCGCATCGGGGACTTCCTGATCCTGATCACCATCGCCCTGGTGGTCCTGGTGGTGATGGTGGCGCTGTTCCGCCACCAGCCCTTCCTCGAGATCGCCCGCTTCGCGCTGGTGCTGTCGGTGGCCGCCATCCCGGTGGCCCTGCCGGCGGTGCTCTCCGTGACCATGGCGGTGGGCGCGATGAACCTGGCGCGGCGCCAGGCCATCGTCAGCCGCCTGACCGCCATCGAGGAACTGGCCGGCGTCGACGTGTTCTGCTCGGACAAGACCGGCACGCTGACCCGCAACGAGATGCATGTGGCCGAGCCCGTGGTGCTGGACGGATTCAGCGAATCCGATCTTTTCCTGACCGCCGTGCTGGCCTCGCGCCTGGAGAACCGTGATCCGATCGAGATGCCGATCTTCCATTACCTCGACGAGCATTTCCCGGACCTGGATCGCAGCGGCTATGCGCAGCAGGGCTTCACGCCGTTCGATCCGGTGCACAAGCGCACCGAGGCCGAGATCAGCCGGGGCGACGAGCATTTCACCGCCATCAAGGGCGCGCCGCAGGCGCTGATGGCCATGGCGGAGCTGTCCGACGACGCGGCCCAGAGCCTGCAGAAGATGGTGGACCTGTTGGCAGCCAAGGGCTACCGCACGCTCGCCGTCGGCCGTCGCCAGGGCGATGGTCCGCTGACGATCCTGGGCCTGATCCCGCTGTATGACCCCCCGCGCGACGATTCCCGCGAGGTCATCGCCGAGATGCAGTCCAACGGCGTCGAGGTCAAGATGGTCACCGGCGACAACGCCGCCATCGCGCGCGAGATCGGTGCCCTGCTCGGCCTGCCGCAGCGCACGATGAATTCGGAGCAGCTGTCGGGTGCCGCCGGCAACGAGGTGATGGATCTGGTGTCCGTGCTGTCGGCGGCCATCTACCAGCGCCTGAATCCGAAGATCTCCCGCAAACAGGCGCAGCAGTTCGCGGCCGATGTCATGGAAAGCGTGCGGGACATGTACGACACCAGCCTGCTGGAGCGCGAGTTCGTGCACACCCACGAATCGGCCATCGTCGAGATGATCCAGGCCATCTCCATCTTCGCCGAGGTGGTTCCGGAGGACAAATACCGCATCGTCGACATCCTGCAGAAGGGCGGACACATCGTCGGCATGACCGGTGACGGCGTCAACGATGCCCCGGCGTTGAAGAAGGCCGATTGCGGCATCGCCGTGGCCAATGCCACCGACGCCGCCCGCGCCGCCGCCGACATCATCCTGACCGCACCCGGCCTCGGCGTGATCAACGAGGCGGTCAAACAGGCGCGCATCACCTTCGAGCGCATGAAGAGCTACGCCGTCTTCCGCATCACCGAGACCCTGCGCGTCATCGTCTTCATCTCGCTGTGCATCATGGTGTTCAACTTCTACCCGCTGACGGCGCTGATGATCATCATGCTGGCGCTATTGAACGACATCCCGATCCTGGCCATCGCCTACGACAACACGCGCATCAGCCCCGTACCCGTGCGCTGGAACATGGCCAGCCTGCTGACGGTGGCCTCGATGCTCGGCACCTCCGGCGTCATCTGGTCCTTCGTGCTGTTCTTCCTGCTGAAGGAATACGGATTCTCCAACGAGATGATCCAGTCCATGCTGTTCCTGAAGCTGATCGTGGCCGGGCACAGCACCCTGTACATCACGCGCAGCGAGGGCTGGTTCTGGCAGCGTCCCTATCCCGCGGCCCTGCTTTTCAGCGCCACGTTCGGCACCGAGATCGTCGGCACCCTGATCGCGGTCTACGGCATGTTCATCACGCCGATCGGCTGGGAGGCGGCCCTGTGGATCTGGGTCTATGCCCTGGCGGAGTTCGTCTTCAACGACCTGGTGAAGATGGGGGCGATGCGCTTCCTGCAGCGGAGGAACGCCTAGGCGCCACGACTCACGCCGCCAGGGGGCCCAGGCCCGCACGCAACTCGTCGGCAAGGATGCGCGCGGCCGCCGTCGGGTGCACCGGCAGCAGCATCGTCAACGGCCGCAGCAGGCGCGGCTCCAGCGGACGGGCAATGAGCGTGGTGTCCCCGTGCTTGAGGCTCAGGTGGGAGGCGAAACCGAGCCCCAGGCCCTGGCGCACCGCTTCCAGCACCGCCGCGACGCCGCCCAGGGAGATTCGCCGGACCGGCGCGATCCCGGCCTGGCCGAAGGCATGCTCCACCACCTCATTGGTGCCGGATCCCGGTTCGCGCCAGATCAGCGGCTGATCCCGCAGCATCGGAAGCGGCACCGCCTGCAGGGCCGCCAGAGGATGGCCGCGCGGCATCACCAGCACCACCTCGTCCCGCCCCAGCGGTTCGGCACGATGCCTCTCCGGCACGTCGCGCGGCAACGGGCTTTCCACCAGGCCGATATCGTACGCGTTCAGGCGCTCGACCACCTGGCGGCTGTTGGAGGTATCCACGTGCACCTCGATACCGGG
>DATLWN010000233.1:0-3291 GCA_035576305.1 Mariprofundaceae bacterium | reverse complement strand
CGTTGCGGCTGGAGCCGACGGCATTGCGGTTGGAGATGGCCCGTGCGTCCTTCGGCGGGGTCTCGAGGTTCTCGGTGTTCGGCAGCATCACCACGTCCATGACCTGCGGCTCCGTCTTTTTGGGCAGGGGCTTGTCGTGATGGCCGAGGGCGATCAGCAGCACCAGCAGCGCGTGCATGGCGATGCTGGCGCCGAGCGCAATGCCGAGACGGCGGCGTTCCAGGGCGGGGTTTTCGTCGATCACGGGCGCACTCTAGCGCAAAGATAGGCGGCGAGCGCGCCATTGATCCAGCCGGTGACGGCGGACAGCAGCAGCATCGGCGGCAGCAGGTGGTACAGCGCCGGCTGCTGGATATAGAAATGCTCGACAACCACGAACTGTGCCACCATGTGCGCCATGGCCCCGAGCAGGCTGATGCCGACCAGGCTGGTGCCCGGCAGCCAGCGCCAGGCGGCCAGGATGACCGTGGTGGCGGCGATGGTGCCGCTGAGGCTCAAAAAGAAGGTCGGCGTCAGCAGGGTGCCGATGAACATGCTGCCCAGCAGCACCCGGCCCAGGGCCAGCGACACGGCCGCCCGCGGGCCCAGCATCACCAGGGTCAGCAGCGTGACGATGTTGGCCAGGCCCGGCTTGAACCACGGGCCGAGGTTGGGCAGGGCCGACTCGAACACGTGCAGACCGATGGCCGCCAGCAGCAGCGACAGCCAGCGGGCCTGCGCGTGCAGGGCATCGAGTGCGGGGCGGTCGAGGGTGATGGCGTTCATCGCCTTACTGGACGATGCCGTCATAGCCGTCGTCGCGCGCGCCGCTGCCGCGGATGCTGACCAGGATGCGGTTGGGCACGCAGGCGATGATGTCGCCCGGATGGTGCTTGGTGCCGGCCAGGATGCATTGCTTGCCGATGCAGGGGCTGCTTTCGAAATGCACGCCGTGCGTGTCGATGACGATGTCCGAGACCCCGATGTCCCCCTTCGCCTGCACGTGGATGGGCGCCCCCTCGCTCGGGATGGGGTATTCGGCGATGAGGTGCTTGCCGTGGTAGATCAGCACCATCGGCGGCCCGGCCGGCACCTCGCGCTGCAGCCACAGCCACAGCGCGGCGATGCAGGCGAGGCCGGCGATCAGCAGCAGGCGGTCGATGCGGGTTCCGCTCAGCAGGCGGCGCAGGTCTTGGCGCGCGGGCGCTGCGGTGGCTAGGCTGGGCATTGACGCAGTGTAACAGCAGACGGCCCGGCGAGGCCATGGAGGATGCGATGAATGTGGTGATCACGGGCGCGAACCGCGGGATCGGCCTCGGCTTTGCGCAGCATTACCTGGCGCGGGGCGACGAGGTGTGGGCCGGATACCGCAGTGATCCCGGCGGCCTGGCCGGGATCGACGATCCGCGGCTGCACCCGGTGCCGATCGATGTGACGGGGGATCTCGACGCCGCGCTGCCTCGGCTGCCGGCCAGGATCGATCTGTTGATCAACAACGCCGGCATCTACGGCCCGGACACGCAGTCACTGGAGACGGTGGCCCCGGAGACCATGCGCCGGGTGTTCGAGGTCGACTGCATCGGCCCCCTGCGCGTGGTGCAGGCCCTGAAGGAGCGGGTGATCGCCGCCAGGGGCGTGATCGCCAACCTCAGCTCCAAGATGGGCTCGAGCGCCGACAACACCAGCGGCGGCTGCTACGCCTACCGGGCGGCCAAGGCGGCGCTGGTGATCGTGTCCCGCTCGATGGCCATCGACCTGGCATCCTCCGGGGTGCGCGTGATCACGCTGCATCCGGGCTGGGTGAGGACGGACATGGGCGGCCCCGGCGGGCTCATTGGCGTATCCGATTCGGTCAATGGCATGGCGAAGGTGCTGGCGCATGTGGACGACTACGGAGTCGGGGCCTTCGTCGCCTTCGACGGACGGCCGATCCCCTACTGACCGTGGCCTAGGAAGCGGCGCGTGCTTCGGCTGCCTGGGCGGCGACGTCGGGCGGCAGCGCCTGTACGTGCACCGGCTCCGGCCACAGGCGGCCGATCACGGCCGCAATCGTCTCGGCATCGCCGCTGGTCCAGAAATCGGTGCGGCCACCCTCGCCGTGCGCCGCCAGCAGGCCGTCCTGTTCGAGGCGGTGCCTCAGGTGGCGGGCCACGGCGGCGCCGGTGTCGATCAGGGCGACGTCCGGTCCGGCGATGTCGGCGATCAGCGGTTTCAGGAACGGATAATGCGTGCAGCCGAGGATGATGGTGTCCACGCCGGCGTGCTTCAGCGGCGCCAGGTAGCGCTGCAGCAGGGCACGGGTGGCAGGGCTGTCGACCTCGCCCCGTTCGACCTGCTCGACCAGGCCGTGGCAGGGCTGGGTGTGCACCGCGAGGCCATCGGCGAAGCGGCTGAGCAGGGCAGCGAAGCGGGCGCTTTTCAGCGTGCCCTCGGTCGCCAGCACCCCGATGGTACGGTTACGGCTGGCTGCCGCGGCCGGTTTGACGGCCGGCTCCATGCCGATGACCGGCACCGGCAGGTGCGTGCGCAGCAGCTCGGCGGCGGCGGCAGTGGCGGTGTTGCAGGCGATGACGACGGCCTTGGCCCGTTGCCGGCACAGGAATCCGGCGAGGGTGAGCGCCCGGCCTTGGATGAAATCATGTGACTTGTTGCCGTACGGCACATGCCGGGAGTCGGCGATGTAGATCAGGTGCTCGCCCGGCAGCAGGGCGCGGATCTCGCGCAACACGGACAGGCCGCCGATGCCGGAGTCGAATACGCCGATCGGAGCATGTGCATCCATGGGCGGAATCTAGGTGCTGCGGGCGAAAAAGGCGAACGGCCCGCCGCTAGCCGATACGCACGGGCCCCATGTTGCCGAGGGTGGATGCCAGCTTCTCGCGCCACCCGGCCAGGGTGACGAGCAGCGCGGCGGCATCGCTGACCGGCGGCTGGCACGTGGTGCCGGCGCACAGCGAGGCGCCGTCCGGGCCGGCTTCCGGGAAGCCCAGCGTCAGCAGCGGGTACAGGCCGGACCAGAAGACGCGGGCCAGTTCATAGCCATCATCGCCCTTGATCTGCAGGTGAGGCGTGCCGGTGGCCAGCCCCAGCCGCGCCAGGGTCAGCATCGGCACGGAACCCGGGGCGTGCGCCAGGTGCGAGGCCAGGGCGCGGCAGATGCCCTCGGCGCGTTCGAGCCAGCGTTCCTCCGAGCTCAGTCCGTACAGGGCTGCGCACAGGCGGGCGGCCATGCCGTTGGCGGACGGGGCCACATTGTCGAAGACCTGGATCGGGCGCTGCAGCACCACTGCCCCGTCGACCGGGGTCATGGCC
>DATLWN010000232.1:0-4362 GCA_035576305.1 Mariprofundaceae bacterium | reverse complement strand
GGCGGCGCAGGCCATGGCCTCGCCGGACCAAGCCATCGACAGCAGCAGACCGCAAAGAATCCCTGACCGGAGTTTCCAGTTCAAAACCTTGATCATGCTTCCCCTCCCGAACACATCAATATTCGGGAGCAATGCTGGCTTGGCTGGCGCATTCGGCAATGCGGCAAATTGTCGCGGCTAGCCCCTGACCGGGCGCTTGGCGAGCTTGCGCTGCAGCGTGCGCCGGTGCATGCCGAGCCGGCGCGCGGCGGCCGAGATGTTGCCGTCGCATTCGGCCAACACCCTCTGGATGTGTTCCCATTCCAGCCGCCGCACCGAAACGGGCCTTTGGCGGATGCGCGTATCGGCATCGCCCTCGCCCTGATGCAGGGCGGCGATGATCTCCTCGGTATCGGCGGGCTTGGCCAGGTAATGGGTGGCCCCCAGCTTGATCGCCTCGACCGCCGTGGCGATGCTGGCATAGCCGGTCAGCACCAGGATGCGCATCCGTGCGTCCGTCTCCCGCAGGTGCCTGACCAGCACCAGCCCCGAGGCGCCGGGCATGCTCAGGTCGACGACGGCATAGGACGGCGGATCGTCGCCCGCCACGCGCATCGCCTCCTCGACGCTGTGGGCGGTGGCGACAGCGAAGCCCCGTCCTTCCAGGGCCTCGGCCAGGACCCGGCAGAACACCCGGTCGTCGTCGACGAGCAGCATCCGGGGCGCGGCGACCATGTCAGCCGGCCCCGGCCAGGAAACGCGCATACGGCAGCGTCAGGCGGGCGCACACGCCGTGCGGCTGGCGCTCGCTCAGCGTCAGATTGCCGCCGAGCCGCTCGACGACCGCCCGGCTCAGGAACAGCCCGAGGCCACGGCCGCCGCTCTTCGTCGACACGAAGGGGGAACCGATCTTCTGCTGCAGATCCGGCGGCAGGCCCTGGCCCTCGTCGCAGACCTCAATCTCGATATGGCCGTCCCGCCAGCGGCATGACAGGCCGATGAGCGCCGGCGAGGCATCAGCGGCGTTGTCGAGCAGATTGATGATGGCCTGGGTCAGCGTCACGTCCGCCACCAGCGCCGGCGCCTCACCGGACTGCATATCGACGGACACCGATGCCTCCGGGCGCATGGAACGCCACTGCGCCAGCACCTCCCGGATATACGCATCGACAGCCAGGCCCCGCCCCCCCTCGGCGCGCGACTGCCCGGCGCTGGCCGAGATCTGCGACAGGATATGCCGGCAGCGCCGGATCTGCTCCCTCAAAATCTCGATCCTGCCGGCTGACTGCCGGTCTCCGGCGTGATCGCGGGCCAGTTCGCCGGCGATCACCGCCATCGTCGACAGTGGTGTCCCCAGTTCATGGGCTGCGCCCGCGGCCAGCGCCCCCAGCGCCACCACCAGCTCGTCGCGGGTCGCCTTCTCCCGCATGTCGGCCAGCCGCTTTTCCCGCTCGCGCAGGGCATCCGACATGCGCATGATGAAGAACACGATCAGCGCCACGCTGAGCACGAAGCTGAACCACATGCCGACGAGATGCAGGTGGAAGCCCGCATCGGCATGCCCGTGCTGCATGGAAAACAGCGGCCGGTAAAAGAAGACGAGCAGCGAATAGCATGCCAGCACCAGGCCGGCCATCGACCAGGCGTAGCGCCCCGGCAGCGTCGAGGCGGCGATGAACAGCGGCAGCAGGTACAGCGAGATGAACGGGTTCGTGTAGCCGCCGGAGAAATAGAGCAGCAGGGTCAGGAAGGCCACGTCGAGCAGCAATTGCCCGAAATAGGCGCGCTCGGAGATCTCGTCCTGGCCGCGGAACATGGCGATCGAGGCGACGTGCACCAGCGCATAGACGGCGATGGCCCCGGACATCGTCCACACCTCGAGCTGCAGGCCGGGCAGCAGCAGCGCGGACAGCAGCAGCGCGGCCTGGCACAGGATCAGGGCGCTGCGCACCTGCAGCAGGCGCCTCAGGTTGCGCGACAGGGTCGGCGCATCGGTCAGCAGGCCGTCGCCCGGAATGCGAATGGGCATGCCCTCTCCTCCTCAAGCTGCGATGACGGGTTCCGGGAAGTATCGCAGCCTACGCCGGCCCCGGGGATGCGACAATTTGTCGCGGTGCTTGCCGCTATCGGACCTGTTCGGGAAACGCTAGTCCCGGAGCAGCAGGCGGTGCATCACGGCGATGCAGCGGTCCATGATGCAGTGCATCCCCGCCTCGGTGGCGATGTGCCATGCCTCGTCACTGACGATGCCCTGCTGCAGCCACAGGGTGCCGGCCCCGATGCGGGCCGCGGCGCGCGCGATGTCCGGCGTGAACTCGGGCTTGCGGAACACGTCGACGATATCGACAGGCTGTGGGATCGAGGCCAGATCCGGGTACACCCTGCGGCCCAGGATCACATCGGCCCGGGGATGGACCGGAAACACCTCGTAGCCGTGCTCGATCAGGAAGGCGGTGATCTGGTGGCTGGCCCGGTCGGGCTTCGGCGAGCAGCCGACGACGGCGATGCGGCGGGCGGCGCGCAGCAGCGCCGCGATGGTATCGTCGTCCGGATTCCGCCAGTCGCCCATGGTCCTATTCGACCCCGTACATGAACTTGAAGATCAGGTAGTCGCGGTACTCGTCCAGTTCCATCTTGCCGAGGATATACAGCTCCTGGTCGGCCAGGGCGTCCGCATCCGGCTGCCCATGCAGGCGGTGGTGCGCCTCGGCGACGGCCCGCCGCCGCCTGACCTCCTCGGCACCGACCGTGGCCGAACGCCGCATCGCGGCATCCCGCCAGTCGTTCGGGCTTTCGTAAGGCATGGCGGTAGCGGCCATCAGCGCACGCCCAGGCTCTCGGGCCGGATCGCCAGCGTCCACGGCGGACGCCGGCGCAACAGCGACAAATCGCCCATGTGCAGGGTGTGCAACAGGTATCTGCGATTGCTCTCGACCCCGTCCATGTAGACATGGCGGTCGCCGAGGTACAGGTGGACATATTCGTGCACGGCCTGGAACGAGCCGTTCAGGCGCCTGTCGATGGCATGCTGGAAGAAGCGCGGGGTTTTACGGATCAGGTCCGCCGAGGAAACGAAGGCCCACGGCAGGCCGGCAGGTCCCGGATGGCGCTGCGCCAGATCCATCTCGAAATACAGGCGATCCCGGCATTTCTCGAGGTAGCAGCGATCCGACATCTGCGCCAGCAGATCGGCGCTGCCGAGCATGGTGCCCAGCTTGTGCAGCATCGGCTCCCGCATGGCGATGGCCGGCGGCCTGTGTTCGTAGGCCGTGAAATGGATCAGGGCCCGGGCCATCTGCGTCCGGCGCCTGTCCATGCCCAGTCCCGGCAGATAGTCGGCCAGGAAGCGGGCGCCGCGCTCGACATGCCGGCTCGTGTATTCGGCGCCGTTGCCGTGCACGCGGTCATGCCGCCGGCGCAGGTAGCCGACATCGTGGAACAGGGCCACCAGCACCCCCAACAGCGCCATGTCCGGCCCGAGTCTGCGAGCGGACGCCTTGTTCATGTCGTGGCCGGCGACGATGCGCGCCATGGCCAGCGTGACATCCAGCACATGCTGCAGGTCGTGGTAAGGGGTGTCGCATGCATGGAAGCGCGGGTGCCGGCCGCGGAAAAGCGCGGCCAGATCATCGAACGCCCGCGCGAGCTGCGGCATGGCATCGACGCCGTACACATCGGCGAATATCCGCTCCACCGCCCGGCTCACCGCGGCCGGATCCGTACTGTCCACCGTACCCGTGATATCGAGCCCGCTCTTCTTCATGGTCATGCTATCAATATAGCGCCAAACCCCCGACAGACATACCCGTGGACGAATCCACCGCAGGCACGGCTAACGGCCCGGATCGTTCGCCGCGCGCGTGCGGGCATGGGCCTCGGCGCGATGGATGATCTCCAGCAGGTCGTCCTCGGTGGCATCGATCGGCGAATTGATCTGCTTGAGGGCATGGGCGACGTCTTCCCGCCCGACGCGTACGCCCTCGACGGGGCCAGTCTGCAACGCGTGCTGCTGCAGCACGGCCGGGTAGCGGCGCCAGCGGAACAGGTTGTTGAAGGCAAAGGCGATGGCCAGGATCGTCAGCGCATTGAGCATCACCGGCGTCCATACATACGCGTAACCGAGCGCATGGATGTCCGCCCCGCCGATCACCGCGATCAGGGCCGTGGCCCCGCCGGGCGGATGCATGCAGCGGGCGTAATGCATGGCCAGCACCGCCAGCGATACCGCGCAGGCCGCCGCCGGGACAGGCGCGGCGATCCAGTGCGCGCAGGTGACGCCGACAAAGGCCGAGATCAGCTGCCCGCCGGTCGCCGCCCACGGCTGGGACAGCTGGCCGTGGGGCACGGCGAACAGCAACACGGCCGAAGCACCCATCGAGCCCA
>DATLWN010000231.1:0-14388 GCA_035576305.1 Mariprofundaceae bacterium | reverse complement strand
GAATCCGGCGGCCAGGCCGGCGATACCGGCGAGGTGCGCACCGATAAAGGCGTCTTCCGCGTCGAGGATACCAGGAAACTTTTGCCCGACCTGCACGTGCACATCGGCGTGGTGGAGAAGGGCGAGATCCGCGCGGGCATCACGGCCCATTTCGCCGTCGACGCCGGCCGCCGCACCGCCATCCGCCGCAACCACACGGCCACGCATCTGCTGCATGCCGTGCTGCGCCAGGTGCTGGGTGAGCATGTGAAGCAGGCGGGCTCGCTGGTCAACGCCGAGCGCCTGCGCTTCGATTTCTCCCATTTCAAGCCGGTCAGCGAGGATGAACGCCGCGACATCGAGGCGCGCGTCAATGCCGCCATCTGGGCCAACGATGCGGTGGAGACCCGGGTGATGAGCCAGGAAGCGGCCCTGGCCAGCGGTGCCATGGCGCTGTTCGGCGAGAAATACGGCGACGAGGTGCGCGTGGTGCAGGCCGGCTTTTCCACCGAGTTGTGCGGCGGCACGCATGTGGCGCACACCGGCGATATCGGCCTGTTCCGCATCACGGCCGAGACCGGCATCGCCGCCGGGGTGCGGCGCATCGAGGCGGCGACCGGCGACGCCGCCTACCGCAGCTTCCTGGCCGACAGCCGGGTGCTGGCGGAGGTCGCCGGCCAGCTGAAGGTGCGGCCGCAGGAGGCGACAGGGGCGACGGTGCAGCTGCAGGCGAAGCTGAAGGAGGCCGAGCGCCAGCTTGCCTCGCTGCAGGCCAGGCAGGCATCCGGCCTGCTCGACGATGTCGTGGCCCGGGCCAGGCCGGTCAATGGCATCAACCTGGTGGCGGCCGAGCTGCCCGAATCCGTCTCCGATCTGCGCGACGCCATGGACAAGGCCAAGGCCAAGCTCAAGAGCGGGGTCATCGTGTTCGGGGTGCGCCGCGGGGAGGACAAGGTGCAGCTGATCGCCGGCGTGACCCCCGATCTGCTGGATCGCTTCCATGCCGGCAACCTGATCCGTGAGGTCGCAGCGACCTGTGGCGGCAAGGGGGGCGGCAAGCCGGACATGGCGCAGGCAGGGGGCACCGATCCCGCCAAGCTGAAGGAAGCGCTGGAGAGCGTCCCCGGTCTGTTGCAGGGCTAGGTACGCGCCATGGCGGTCTATGCGGTGGGCGATATCCAGGGCTGTTTCGATCCGCTGCGGCGCCTGCTGGATGCGATCGCGTTCGATCCGGCCGTAGACCGGCTGTGGTGCACCGGCGATCTGGTCAATCGTGGTCCGGATTCGCTGGCTGTGCTGCGCTTCATGCACAGCCTGGGCGATGCCTGCATCACGGTGATCGGCAACCACGACCTGCACCTGCTGACCCTGGCCGCCGGCGGGGCCACCTACCGGCGCGACACCATGCGCGAGGTGCTGGAGGCCCCGGATGCCGGCGAACTGCTCGCATGGCTGCGCCACCGGCCGCTGCTCCACGACGACGAGGCCATGGGGTTCGGCCTGGTGCACGGCGGACTGCATCCGGCCTGGGACATCGGCACGGCAGCGATGCGCGCCGCCCGCGTCGAGGCGCGTCTGCGGGACGAGAGCTGGCCCGAATTCTGTCTGCAGCTGCACCACGATGCCTATCCCCTCAGGCAACCCATCGCCAACGATGGCCTGGAGGCCGATCTGTTCAGCGTGGCCGTACTGACCCGGGCCCGCTACTGCACGGCCGACGGTGAATTCGACTGGGGCAACCGGGCCGGCCCGGCGCAACAGACCGGGCAACGGCCCTGGTTCGATTTCGATGAGGCCCCGTGGCGGCGCCAGCGGCGCATCGTTTACGGGCATTGGGCCGCCATGGGCCTGGTCGCCGACCGGCCACACGTACTGGGACTCGATTCCGGTTGCGTCTGGGGCGGGACATTGTCGGCCGCCCGCCTCGATGGCCGCTGGCCGCCTGCGGTGACGCAGACCGCCTGCCCGACCTACCAGCAACACGCCTGAGGCCGCCCTCGGCCTGTGCTACAGTGGTGGTGAGCCGGTCTTCGAGACTGTAAGGTCCGGATCGGAGGGATCGCCACCCCATGAACGTTGATTCGGTTCTGTTCATCATGTTCCTGATCTTCTTCGGCGCCGCGGTCGTCGCCACCCTGGCCATGATGGCGCGCCAGGCCATGCTGGTCAGCTACATCGTGCTGGGTATCGCCATGGGGCCGGCCATGCTCGGCTGGGTCGGCGATGCTCAGATGATCCGGCAGTTCTCGGATATCGGCATCCTGTTCCTGCTGTTCCTGCTCGGCCTGAATCTGCCGCCGCAGAAGCTGGCCGGCCTGGTGCGGGAAACCACCATCGTTACGGTCGTCAGTGCCGTCGTGCTGGCCGGCATCGGGGTTCTGCTGTCGCGCGGCTTCGGTTATACGTGGTTCGAGTCGCTGGTGATCGGGGCCGCCCTGATGTTTTCGAGCACCATCATCGGCATCAAGCTGCTGCCGACCACGGTGCTGCATCATCGCCATACCGGCGAGATCATCATCAGCATCCTGCTGCTGCAGGATCTGTTGGCCATCTTCGTACTGCTGCTGATCCGGCCAGCCATCGGGGATGGCGGCATACCATGGCTGGATTTCGTGCGGCCGCTCGTCAGCTTCCCGGCCCTGTACCTGGTGGCGTGGGTGCTGGAACGCCTGGTGATCATCCGGCTGCTGCGCCGCTTCGACACCATCCAGGAATACATGTTCCTGCTGGCCATCGGCTGGTGCCTGGGCATGGCGGAGCTGGCGCACGTGCTCGGCCTGTCGCTGGAGATCGGCGCCTTCGTCGCGGGCGTGGTCATGGCCAACAGCCCGGTCGCCCAGTTCATCGCCGAGCAGTTGAAGACATTGCGCGATTTCTTCCTGATCATCTTTTTCTTTGCGGTCGGGGCCGGTTTCCATCCGGATAGCCTGGACGGCGTATGGCTGCCGGCCGTGTTGCTGGCGGCGATCGCCGTGACGCTGAAGCCGTTGCTGTTCGCGATCCTGATGCGCCGCGAAGGGGAGGCACGCCCCATCGCCACGGAGGTCGGCATCCGCCTGGGACAGATGAGCGAGTTCTCCATCCTGATCGCCATCCTGGCCATGGATGTCCACCGCATCGGCCCCAAGGCGGCTACGCTGATCCAACTGGCGACGATCCTGACCTTCGTCGTATCGCCCTATCTGACCATCATGCGCTACCCGACGCCGGTGGCCGTTTCCGACCGTCTGAGACGGGATTAGAGCCTCTAGGCCTTGTCCTTCCTGGCCCGGACGGCCGTGAACACGGCCAGGGGCTCGTCGGCGATGCCCGCGGTGGCGGCGTAGGCGGTGCAGAACAATGGTGACAGCGGGCGCAGGAAGGGATTGGTGGCCAGCTCCTCGCCGATGGTCGAGGGGATCGTCGGACGATCGGCCTTGCGGGTGTGCGTATCCCGGGAGATGCGTTCGGCGAGTTCGGGGTTGCCGGCGTCGACGGTGGCCGCGAAGCGCAGGTTGCTCAGGGTGTATTCGTGGGCGCAATACACCTTCGTTTCGGCCGGCAGGCGCGCGAGCTTCTGCAGGCTGTCCCACATCTGGGTGGGGCTGCCCTCGAACAGGCGCCCGCAGCCGGCGCCGAACAGGGTGTCGCCGCAGAACAGCGCATCGCCGATCACGTAGGCGATATGGCCCAGCGTATGTCCGGGCACGTTCAGCACCGCGACCGGCAAACCGCCCAGCGCGAAGCCGGAATCCTCGTCCACCATGATGTCGATGCCGGGGATGCGTGCGGCGTCGTGGCGGGCGCCGACGATATGGCAGCCGTAACGCTGCTTCAGCTCGATATTGGCGCCGGTATGGTCCCAATGGTGATGCGTGTTCAGCACGTGCGTGGGTGTCAGCCCCAGTTCGGCGCAAGCCTTCTCGACCGGCGCGGACTCGGCCGGGTCGACCACGGCTACGGCTTCTCGAGCTTGCGATGCGATCAGGTAGATATAATTATCGTTGAGCGCCGGGAGCTGGTGCACGGTGAAACCGTCATGCCGGTAGGACCACATGCCTCAACATTAGCATGCCGGGCGGGGGAGGGAACATGGCTGCACAAGGATCGATGCGGGCAGTGCTCACGGCGGTGGCCTCCAACGGCCTGGTCACGATAGCGAAGTTCGTCGGCTTTGCCTTTTCCGGATCCAGCGCCCTGCTGGCCGAGGCCGTGCACTCGCTGGCCGACACGGCCAACCAGTCGCTGCTTTTCCTGGGGCTGCGCCGCTCGGCCCGCAAGGCCGACGAGCAGCATCATTTCGGCTACGGGCAGGAACGCTATTTCTGGAACCTGGTCTCCGCCGTCACCATCTTCTTCATCGGTTGCGTCTACACGGTGATGCATGCCGTCGAGCAGCTCAAATCCGAGCATGCGCCGACGATCAGCTGGCTGGCCTTCGCCGTCGTCGGCTTGGCCTTTGTCGCCGAGGGCTATTCCCTGCTCGTGGCGCTGAACGAGTTCAACCGGCAGCGCAAGTGGGCGGGACTCGGCTTCTTCGCCTTCATCACCGAAAC
Source organism: Mariprofundaceae bacterium (assembly GCA_035576305.1). Taxonomy (GTDB): domain Bacteria; phylum Pseudomonadota; class Zetaproteobacteria; order Mariprofundales; family Mariprofundaceae; genus DATLWN01. Next base: position 9,874 of record DATLWN010000231.1, on the reverse strand, counting down.
GCGTGACCCGACGACGCTGGCCGTGCTCGTCGAGGATACGGTGGCCGTCTTCGGCCTGATGCTGGCCCTGGCCGGCATGGGACTGGCCGTGTGGACCGGCTCGGAGATCTTCGATGCGGCGGCGGCCATCCTGATCGGCCTGCTGATGGGCGGCCTGGCCATGCTGCTGGCCAGCCTGAACAAGCGCTTCCTGATCGATGTCGCCGATTCCCATCTCGACGAGGTGGCCCGTTCCGTGTGGCAGGCCGATACCCGCATCACGCACGTGGAGCGGGTCAACAGCATCGTGCTGTCGCCGGAGGAAACCCTGCTGATGGCGGAGGTGCAGGTGCGCGAGGATGCCGTATTCGCCGGCATGAATGCGACCCAGGTCGAGGGGGCGATGACGATGCTGCGCCATCTGCACGAGCTTCGGCGCGGCATGGAGGCCGATGTGCGGCGGGCCGTACCGCGCGCCCGGCATATCTTCATCGAGTTCGTGGGCATCGCGGACCGGAAAAACCATGACGAAAACAGGGTGGCAACTCCGGACCAGTCGTCTACACTCGCAAACACCCCGGCCATCGATCAACAAAGGAGCTGAATCATGAGTGTACTGGTAGGGAAGCCCGCCCCCGATTTCACCGCTGCCGCGGTCATGGCGGACGGCAGCATCAAAGAGGATTTCAAGCTGTCGGATTACAAGGGAAAGTATGTGGTGCTGTTCTTCCATCCGCTGGACTTCACCTTCGTCTGCCCGACCGAACTGATCGCCTTCGATCACCGCGCCAAGGAGTTCGCAGCACGTGGCGTGCAGGTCATCGGCTGCTCGATCGACTCGCAGTTCACGCACGTGGCCTGGCGCAACACGCCGGTGGACCAGGGCGGCATCGGTCCGGTCGGCTATCCGCTGGTCGCCGATGTCAAACACGACGTCTGCCGCGCCTATGATGTCGAATCCGAGGGCGGCGTGGCCTATCGTGGTTCGTTCTTGATCGACCAGCAGGGCATCGTGCGCCACCAGGTGGTCAACGACCTGCCGCTGGGCCGCAACATCGATGAGATGCTGCGCATGGTCGATGCCCTGCAATACACCGAAAAGCACGGCGAGGTCTGCCCGGCCGGCTGGCACAAGGGCGAAAAGGCCATGGTGCCGGATGCCAAGGGCGTGGCCTCGTATCTGGCCCAGGAAAGCGGCAAGCTGTAGTCGCCACCATCGGCCTTGTGCGGCGGCCCCGGTTTCCCCGGGGCCGTCGTATTTTCTACCCTTGTTCGCGTATCGCAGAGCCTTACCATGGTTGCCGAATCACCCGATATACCGCCGGTTCCGAACAAACATTAGCGCCATGGAGAGTAACAAGGCATGAACACAGCACGCATTCGATCCATCCTGATGATCGCCATGCTGGCGATCGCCCCGTCGCTGTCGCAGGCGGCGGTGCCCGATCCGGCTGTACTGCGCGCAACCCTGGCGAACGGCATGCAGGTGATCGTGGTCAGAAACCCGCTGGCACCCGTCGTGACCACGGAGCTGAATTACCGGGTCGGCTCGAACGAGGCGCCCGAAGGATTCCCGGGCACCGCGCATGCATTGGAGCACATGATGTTCCGCGGCAGTCCGGGGATCACGGAGCATCAACTGGCGGTGATCAGTGCCAGCCTGGGCGGCGATTCCAATGCGGACACGCAGCAGATGGTCACCCAGTACTTCTTCACTGTGCCGGCCGAGGATATGGACGTGGTGCTGCGCATCGAGGCCAGCCGCATGCGCGGCATCACCGGCGGGGAAGGGGGCTGGCGGGATGAACGGGGCGCCATCGAGCAGGAGGTGGCCCAGGACCTGTCGAATCCCGAGTACGTGCTGTTCAGCAAATTGCTGAAGGCGATGTTCGAGGGCACGCCGTACGCCCACGATGCACTGGGTACCCGGCCATCCTTCGACAAGACGAGTTGGGCGATGCTGAAGCGATTCCATGATACCTGGTATGCGCCGAACAACGCCGTGCTCGTCATCGTCGGGGATGTCGATCCGGCGCAGACGCTGGCCATGGTCAAAAAGCGATTTTCCGCCATCCCGGCGAAAAGGCTGCCGGCAAGGCCGGCCATTCACCTGCAGCAGTTCGTCAAGCCCCAGACGCTGCAGTTGACCACCGACCGACCCTATGGCTATGCCGTCATCTCCTTCCGCATGCCCGGCTGGAACAGCCCGGATTACGCCGCCTCCGAGATCCTGGCCGACGTGCTGGCCAGCCAACGCGGACGCCTGTTCGGCCTGGTGCCGGACGGCAAGGCGCTGTTCACCGATTTCTCCCTGCAGACGCTGCCGGAGACCGGCCTCGGTTATGCCGTCGCCGGTTTCCCCAAGGGCGGCGATGCCGATGCCCTGCTGAAATCCGTACGCCAGGTGCTGAGCGATATCCGGCGCAACGTACCGGCGGATCTTGTCGAAGCGGCCAAGCGCCATGAGATCGCCAGTCTCGAGTTCGGCAAAAACTCGACCACAGGCCTGGCCGATCTGTGGTCGCAGGCCGTCGTGGAAGGGCGCAACTCGCCCGAGGACGACATCGACGCCATTCGCGCCGTCACGGCCGAGGATGTGGCACGCGTCGCCCGGGCCTATCTTGACCAGGCCCATGCCATCACGGCGGTCCTGACCCCCAATGTATCCGGCAAGCCGGTGGCCTCCAGGGGCTTCGGCGGCAAGGAGGCGTTCGGTGTCGGCCCAAGCCATGGCGTGAAGCTGCCCGCCTGGGCCAAGCAGGCGGTGAACCGTCTGGAGATGCCGGCCTCGACGATCAAGCCGACGGTCTACCAGATGCCCAACGGCCTGAAGCTGATCGTACAGCCGGAGGCCATCAGCAAGACGGTCAGCATCTACGGCAGCATCCGCAATCGTCCGGTGCTGCAAGTGCCCAGAGGCAAGGACGGCGTGGACGAGGTATTGGACCAGCTCTTCTCCTTCGGCACCACCCGCATGGACCGGCTGAGCTTCCAGAAGGCGCTTGACGATATCAGCGCCGACGAATCGGCCGGTAGTGATTTCGGCATCCAGGTGCCGGTGGCGCATCTGGAGCGGGGTGTGCAGCTGTTGGCCGACAACGAACTGCGCCCGGCACTGCCGAAGCACGCCTTCGGGATCATCAGGCGCCAGATCGCCTCCGAGGTGGCGGGGCGGCTGCATAGCCCGGATTATTTGGCGACGCGCAGCATGCTGGCCGGGGTGTATCCGCATGGCGACCCGACGTTGCGCCAGGCCACGCCCCAGACGGTTTCCGCCCTGACGCTCGACGACGTCAAGGCATACTACCGCAGCGCATTCCGCCCGGATCTGGCAACCATCGTCGTCATCGGGGATGTAGAGCCGGATGCGGCACGTCGCATCATCGGCAAGTACTTCGGGGGCTGGAAGGCGCACGGGCCGAAGCCCCAGACGCTGCTGCCGCCGGTGGGGCCGAACGGGCCGTCCGACACCACGGTGCCCGATTCCAGCCGCGTGCAGGACAAGGTGACGACGGCACAGACCGTGGGTGTACGCCTGTCCGACCCGGATTACGACACGCTCGTGCTGGGCAACCACGTGTTCGGCGGCGATTCCTTCGCCACCCGGCTGTACCGGGCGCTGCGCGTGAATTCCGGCCTGGTCTATTACGTGTTCACGGGCTTCCAGGTAAGCCAGAGCCGGGGCCTGTTCATGGTCGAGTACGCCTGCGATCCGCCGAACGTATCCAAGGTACGCACGATCATCACACGCGAACTGCAGACGATGCGCACCTCACCGGTCGGCGCCGAGGAGCTGCGGCGGGCCAAGGCGCTGCTGCTGCGCCGCATTCCGCTCGGCGAATCCAGCGAGGACCGCATCGCCAAGGGGTTGCTGTACCGCTCCACGCACGATCTGCCGCTGGACGAACCCATGATCGCCGCGCGCCGCTATGTGAAGCTGTCCGCTGCCCAGGTCGAGGCGGCCTACGCCAGATACATCCGGCCGGATGATCTGGTGCAGGTCGTGCAGGGTCCGGCACCGCACTGAGCGTCCGGCATGATCCGAAAGGGCTAGGGCTTGAGATCGGAAAAATAGGTGTAGTGGTTTCCCCGTTCCTTGGCGCGGTACATCGCCTGATCGGCCCGCTGGATCAGCGTATCCGCATCCGCACCATCGTCGGGGAACAGGCTGATACCGATGCTGCCGCCGACGTGCCATACCTTCTGACCGACGGGGTAGGGCTGCGTGATGCTGGCGAGAATCTTCTCGACCACGGCATTGATTCCCTCGGGTTCCTCGACGTTCATCAGCAGGATGACGAATTCATCACCGCCAAAACGGGAGACGACGTCGCTGTCCCGTACCGCCAACCTCAGGTTCTGCGCAATCGCCTGCAGCAGGCGATCACCTGCTTCGTGCCCGAGCGAGTCATTGATTTCCTTGAAGTTATCCAGATCAACGAAGAGCAGCGCGAATCTCTGGGCCCGGCGCTTGGCCTGGGCGATGATGAAGGTCAGGCGGTCGTATAGGAAAGCGCGGTTGGGCAGCTGTGTCAGCTGGTCGTGATGGGCCATGGTATGCAGCCGAAGCTCCGCCCGTTTGGCCTCGATGGCGATGCCGGCGATATTGGCCGCTGCCATCGTGATATCGAGGTCCGTTCTGCTGGGGACACGGGGCGTGGTGAGGAAGATGGTCAGGGTGCCCAGCACATGCCCGAACGCATTGCGGACCGGGCTCGACCAGCATGAACGAAGCTTGTGTTCCTTTGCCAGATCCCGCAAATCGGCCCAGCGCGGGTCGGTCTGGATGTCCTCGGTGATCACCGTGGCGTTCCGGTATGCGGCGGCGTAGCTGCCGGCCTCCGTACCGATCACCTGATTGCGCAGGGCATCGTTGAATGACGACGGCAGGCTCGACGCCGAAACCGTGGAGATGCGCCGGCCTTCTTCATCGAGGACCAGGATCGAACTCAGGCCCTCCTGCAGCTGCTTTTCGGCCACGAGGTTCAGGTTGCTCAGGATCACGGGCAGGGCCTCGCCGTGTGCCAGCATCTCCAGCAGGCGGTTGTAATCGTTCAGCTGCTCCTCCCTGCTGGCCCGTTGCGAGACCTCGTGCTTCAGTTCATCGACGAGCCGGGCCGAGGTTTCCTGTTCCAGGGTCAGTTTGTCGATCAGTTCGATATTGGCGAAACGCAGCTGGAAGGTTTCGCGTAATATCCTGCCGGCATGCGAGACGCTGACGATCAGAACGGCCGTGTACAGGATGACCAGCATCGACATCGAGGTCGGGAAGGGGAGGCCGACGACGTAAAACCAGGCGATGGTCGAAGTGCAGATCGGCAAGGCAAAGGCCAGGTAACCGGAAATGATGGCCCCGCTGGTGGAACTGCCCCCGGCCATCATGCCGCCCAGGATGAAGACGGTGAATATCCAATACTCGGTCGGCATAGCCCTGGGCAGGATCCAGATGAACGCACCCCAGACCAGGCCGGCCAGGAAAATGCCGATAAAATAGCGACGATACCAGTCGCCGACGCCGAGCTTGCCATCGGATCGCTTAAATTGCCTGTACCACAGATAACGCGTCAGGCTGACGAGCAGCAGGGCCAGCGCCCATCCGAACAGACGCGTCAGTGGAACCTCTTTCCAGATCACCAGCAGCATCACGGCGGCGACGCTACCCGAGGCCAACAGCGCCACGGGCAACTGCTTATAGAGGGTCTCGGTCAGGAGCTTGCGGATATCGCGTTCCTGGAACTCTGACAGACTATCGGTAGGCGTTGGGCTTGGCATATCTCCCCGAATAAGTCCCTGCTGTACTTCATGCCGGAGGTCCCTGCTGCTTGCCGGAGCAATAACAGGGCACACTCCCGAGGATAGACCGACATCGGTCTGGATCAAAGCGCATTCGACGGATGATCGTGGAATGGGGCGGATGGTCTCAGGGCAGTCGATGGCCGTTCGCATCGGCAATCCTGTCCACCGGATACAGGGCACGTACCGGCGATTTCCTACGGTGGAAGCGGGGGTCAGGTGCCGGGATCGAGGGGGACGCGGTAGCTGCGGTTGCAGTACTCGCAGCTGATGGTGATCTCGCCATTCTCGTCGGCCAATGAGGCCAGCTCATCGCGGGGGATGTGGCGCAGCGCTTCGGCCATCGATTCCTCGCTGCAGCGGCACTGGTAGCGGTAGGGCGTCTGCTCGACAATCTTGCAGCCGAGGGCGGAGAACCCGTCCAGGATGGCCTCGGCGTCGCCCGCCGCGAGCGTTTCCGAGGGGATGGCGGCCATGGCCTGCACCGCCCTGAACCAGTGCTCGTCGTCGCAGCCGGGCATGGCCTCAATCAACAGGCCGGTGGTGCCGACCAGAGCCACGTCGGCGCGTACCTGCACCGACTGGCTCAGGTAATGTACCAGATGGTCGGCCAGGTGCTCCGAGTCGTGTTCGATGGTCGAGATATAGGGGTGGCCGATGCCCAGGTCGCGCACGGTGGAAAGCAGCATCGGCCGACCCAGCCAGTCCGTCATGTCGCGGCTTCCGGTCTGGATCATGGCGCCATCTTCCCGCCAGATCACGTAGCCGCGGACGCTTCCCTGGGCCGCCTCGGCCATGATGCGCACCAGCGGCGAGGAGCGATGTTCGGGCCGGGCATCCAGCTGCAGCACCTGACGGATGCCGCCCTTGCTGATGCTGAGCAGCAGCACCGAGGCGATCAGCACCTTCCCGAACAGGTCCGCCGGTTCCCCGGCCAGGCCGTGAACGCGCACGCCCTCGCCGGCGATGCCCTGGCCGCAGAGCAGGGCGCCGCGGGTATAGGCCCCCGGCAGCAGGAAGCGGATCAGGATGCCGGAATCTGCGTGCTCAGCCACTGCCGGACCTCGGTCAGCGATGAGAAACAGCGCTGGGCGCCTGCGGCCTCCAGCTCGTCACAGCGAAACGCATGGTCAAGCCCGAGCGCCGTACAGCCCGCCCGCACGGCCGCCTGCATGTCGGCGGTGCCGTCGCCGACCATCACGGCCTCGGATGGCGCGACCCCCATGCATTCGCAGGCCAGGTGCAGCGTATGGGGATCCGGCTTCTGCATCCGGCCCTCCACCAAGCCGACCACATAGTCGATCCACGGCGTCCAGCCCAGGTGCATCAGCTGTGCCTCGGCCCTGGACTGCGACTTGCTGGTCACGATGGCCACGCAGAGCCCGGCCGCCTTCGCCCATTGGAGCATCTGCTCGGCCCCGGGCATCGGCGTCAGTTCGTACAGGCGTTCATCATGGAATTGCAGGTACAGCCCGATGGCCTGATCCCGGCGATCCCCGAACAGCGTGCGGATACTGCTTTCGCCGCGGCCGGTATGGCGGCGGATGTCCGCCTCGCTCATCTCGGGCAGGCCCAGGGCATCCAGCGTGCGATTCAGGGCGTACACGATGGGCGCGAAGGCATCGACGAGCGTGCCGTCCATATCGAATAGCAGGGCGCGGATGGCGCTCATGTGCCCAGGGTCCGGAAACACTCGAGCATGGCCCGGCGCAGATCCAGGGTCAGCGGACCGGGGTGGCCGCTGGCGATGGCCTGTCCGTCCACGCGACAAACCGGTGCCAGGGCGTACAGGGTGCTCGTGATCATGCATTCGGAAAGCCCCGGCTCCGATAGCGTCCACGGCCGCTCCGAGACGGGCATGCCGGCCTGCGCCGCCAGCTGCAGCGTCATTTCCCGGGTGATGCCGCCGAGCACATGCCGGTCGAGTGGGTGGGTGACGAGCACGCCGCCGATGACGGCCAGCACGTTCGTGGCGGTGCCTTCGAGCACATGATCGTCGGCATCGACCCAGAAGGCCTCCTCCGCGCCCCGGCTGATCGCCTCCCGGCGGCCCATGACGCTGGCGATCAGGGCCGTGGTCTTGATATCGCAGCGGCCCCAGCGGAAATCGCGCAGGGTGACGGCCGAGAATGCCGGCGCCTCGTCGGGCGGGAACGGCAGTTCGCGGCAGGTGATCACGAGCGTCGGGCTTAGCCCCTCCGGGATGGTCAGCGAGCGCGGCGCCGCACCGCGGGTCACCTGCACGTAGAGCGAGGCATCGCGGAATCGATTGCGGCGATATGTCTCCCTGATCCGCTCCTCGAGCTCCTGCTGCGGGCAGGGCAGGGGCATGCCGATGGCCGCGCAGGAGGATGCCAGGCGGTGGAGATGGGCCGGCAGATCGAGGAAGGCACCGCCATAGCAGGCGATCACCTCATAGATGCTGTCCGCGAACTGGAAACCGCGATCCTCGACGTGCACATGCGCCTGCTCGAGCGGCACGAAGCCGCCGTTGACATAGGCGATCAGCTGCGACACCGGGCCGGGGCTATTCCTTGGCCTGCGCAGCTTTGTCGCTGGACTGCCACCACAGGCGCAGGGCATCCCACTTGCGGCCGAACCAGGAGGCGAGCGCCACGGGGCCGTCGGCCTCCATAGACACACTGCCGAGCACCTCGGCCTTGTCATCGTTCGGCATCTTGGCGACGGCCTCGATCGTGCCCAGGACCTGGCCCTTGGCGATCGGCGCCCTGAGCGGCGCCTGGTAGCGCAGATGGAACTTGACGTACTTCTCGAAGCCCCGTGGGACGCTGATCCACATCGGCTGCTGGGGTACCAGCCAGACGCTGTTCTGCTTGCCGTCATAGACCTCAACCTGGCGCCGGATGTCATGCTCGGCCGGGCGCATGGTCACGAAGTTGCGGAAGGCGAAATCCAGGATGGCCTTGGATTGCTGGGCGCGCGCATCATCGGAATCGGTGCCGAACACCGCCGTGACGAAGCGCGTATCGCCCTTCTGGGCGGAGGTGACCAGGCAGAAGCCGGCCGCATCGGTATGGCCGGTCTTGATGCCGTCGACGCGCGGATCCCGCCACAGCAGGCGGTTGCGGTTGGACTGCGTGATGTTGTCGTAGGTGTAGCTGTGCTCATCGAACAGCGGATAGTACTCCGGAAAGTCCCGCCACAGGGCGGCGCCGAGGTGGGCCATGTCCAGCGCGGTGCTGTAGTGATCGGACGTGGGATAGCCGGTGGCATCGGCGAAGTGGGTGTGCGTCATGCCCAGCTCCTTCGCCTTGTCGTTCATGCGGCTGACGAAGGCGGACTCGGTGCCGGAGATGTACTCGGCCAGCGCGATGACGGCATCGTTGCCGGAGTCCGTGGAGATGCCGTGCAGCAGCTGCTCGACGGTCGGATGCTTGCTCGGATCGATGAACATGCGGCTGCCGCCCATCTTCCACGCTTTGACACTGACCGGCACGGGATCGCTCATCTTGATGCGGCCGAGCTTCAGGTCCTCGAAGGCCAGATACAGCGTCATCATCTTGGTCAGGCTGGCCGGGGGCAGCTCCATGTTCTCGTTGTCGCTCGCCAGCACCTGGCCGGAACGCGCATCCAGCAGCACCCATGACTTGGCCGCGATATGCGGGGATTGGGGCCACCAGGCGGAGGCCTGGGCGCCTGCGGATGCCATCATCAGCAGGATGAAAGCCAACAACGTCATGGGCCAAGAGCGTTTTACCATATCCAGTCCTCCTCAGGATCAGCGTGCCATTCCATGGCTTCGGGCCACGCCGGCGGATCTAGTGAGAGCGTATGCGCATGAAGCATCATGCGTGAATGCGGGCGGCCGCCATAGCGGCCATCCCCGAGCAGGGGGCATCCTAACGCCGCCAGATGCACACGCAATTGGTGTGTGCGCCCGGTATGGGGGATCAAGCGCACCAAGGCCCGTCCGGCGCGGCGTTCGACGACCTCGGCCTCGGTGTCGCAGGCGCGGCCGTGCGCATCCACCGCGTAGCGCCCCCGCGCATCGCGCCGCGTCCCGATGGCCAGCGTGATCCGCTGGCTTTGCCAGTCCGGCGCGGGATCGACGACGGCCAGGTAGCTCTTGCGCACCGACGAG
>DATLWN010000230.1:0-1697 GCA_035576305.1 Mariprofundaceae bacterium | reverse complement strand
CGCAACGCGCCCGCTGCCCGCTGCCGCTGCTTCCTTCCGGACCTGACGGGGTTCACGGGAGCCGGCCGTACGGGGCCCGACCCGGGTGGCTAGGGGTATCCGCCGGCACGGACGCGGGCGGAAAACCTGGCGGAGAGAGAGGGATTCGAACCCTCGGTACCCTTTTGGGGTACACACACTTTCCAGGCGTGCTCCTTCGACCACTCGGACATCTCTCCACGGCGGGCCGGGCTTGACTCGCAGGCCGGCCGTCGCGAACGGCGCATGGTACGGACTGCCCCACCCCTCGGCAAGCGATGCGACTGCATCACAACGCCATTGCGGCGGCTGCGGAAATCGGCTACCGTGCGCCGCGTTCACCGCTGTGCACTGGTCTCACGCGGCGAACGGTCCGGTACTCAGCTCCCAGCGAAATCCGTACACTACAAACAGAACACCGCCCAGACCGGTCCAGGATCCCCTGGCGGGTGCGTGTCGGAGCGAACCATTCATGTCTTTTGAGAACCTTGGCCTTTCGGCCGATATCCTGCGTGCGGTCAACGAGTCGGGCTACACGCAACCCACCCCCATCCAGGCCCAGGCCATCCCCGTGATCCTGGACGGCCACGACGTCATGGCCGCGGCCCAGACCGGCACCGGCAAGACCGCCGGTTTCACGCTGCCGATGCTGCAGCGCCTGATGGCCAAAAGGCCCGAGGGCCGCCGCCCGGTGCGCGTGCTGGTGCTGACGCCGACGCGCGAGCTGGCCGCCCAGGTCGGCGAGAGCATCGCCACCTACGGCAAATACCTGCCGCTGAAATCCACCATCGTGTTCGGCGGCGTGGGCATCAACCCGCAGATCGAGCGGCTGCGCCGCGGCGTCGATGTGCTGGTGGCCACCCCCGGCCGCCTGCTCGATCTCGTCGGCCAGAAGGCCTGCGACCTGTCCGGGGTCGAGACCCTGGTGCTGGACGAGGCCGACCGCATGCTCGACATGGGCTTCATCCACGATATCCGCCGGGTGCTGGCGCTGCTGCCGAAGGATCGCCAGAACCTGCTGTTCTCGGCCACCTTCTCGGAAGAGATCAAGCAGCTGGCCGCCGGCATCCTCCGCTCGCCGGTACTGGTGGAGGTGGCGCGCAACGAAACCGCGGCCATCGTCACGCAGGTCGTGCATCCGGTCGACAAGGGACGCAAGCGCGATCTCTTGTCCCACCTGGTCAGAACCGGGAACTGGCGGCAGGTGCTGGTGTTCACCCGCACCAAGCACGGCGCCAACCGCCTGGCCGAACAGCTGGGCAAGGACGGCATCCATGCCGCCGCCATCCACGGCAACAAGAGCCAGGGCGCACGTACCAAGGCCCTGGCCGACTTCAAGTCCGGCGCCGTGCGCGTGCTGGTCGCCACCGACATCGCCGCCCGCGGCCTGGATATCGACCAGCTGCCGCACGTGGTGAACTATGAACTGCCGAACGTGCCCGAGGATTACGTGCACCGCATCGGCCGCACCGGCCGGGCCGGCAACAGCGGCGAAGCGATGTCACTGGTGTCGGTCGACGAGCAGAAGCTGTTGGCCGGTATCGAGAGGCTGATCAAGGCCCGCATCCCGTCGGTGCCGGTGCCCGGCTTCGAACCGGATCCGTCGATCCGCCCCGAGCCGGTCGTCAGCGGCGGCCGCCGGGACAACCAGCCGCAGCAGGCGAGGCAGCGCCCCGCCA
>DATLWN010000229.1:0-6619 GCA_035576305.1 Mariprofundaceae bacterium | reverse complement strand
GGTACATCGCTTTATCCGCTGGCGCCTGCGGCAGCATTCGCAGCTGCGGCGCGCCATGCAGGGGCGGGTGCAACGGTACGAACAAACCGCAGCCCTGCTACGCTCGCCGCCGGCCGGCGTGCGCATCATCGACGTCTGTACGCCGCCGGATTTCCGCATGGGCCGCTTTTCCACACAGGAACAGCATCTGCATGACGGCTACCGGGCAGGACTGGCCATGGCCGAGCGGGCCATCACCCAATGGCCGGCGCCGTGAAAACAAAGCGCCCTCCATGCTTCCATGGAGGGCGCTGATCAATGGCGCGATGCGCTCAGTTCGTTTCCGGCACCTCGACGTCCGGCACATGCACGTCCGGCACCTCGACATCCGGCACATGCACGTCCGGCGCCTCGACGTCCGGCACATCGACATCGCGGATATCCGGGTCGACGACCTGAGGCGTCCGGATATCGGCCGTCTGATCGGCATTGTCGACCTGGTCCACATCCCCGCCCGTTACGGTCGGCGGCGTCACCGCCCCGGCCTGTTCCGCCGGTGCGGCCACGGCATTCTGGCCCGCCAGCAGCAGTGCGGCAGCGACGATGGCGGCGGTCCAGACAAATCTTATGGATACGATCGTCTTCATCAGATGATCTCCTTTGCCTCATCCCCCGGATGAGGCCGCGCGTATTCAATCTAAGTATAAACCCTTAAATTCAATACGCACGCGCACAGGGTAGGGTTGGAACGCCTACCGGATGTGACCTGGATCACACTTTCTTGATGGGATGGCTAGGGTTTCGGCTGCCATTCCCGCGACAGCTGCCGGGCATTCGTAAGTTGTTCGGGCGTCATCGATCCCGCCACCACATCCCGGGTGGCCAGGGCGGCATCATGGATCGCACCCTGCGTCATGCTGGCGGCGGAAAGGGTCAGCCACTTGTAGGCCTCGACATAATCCTGGGGCACGCCCTGGCCCTTGTAGTAGGCATAGCCCAGGTTGTACTGGGACGAACCGTCCCCCTGTTCGGCCGCCTTCAGCCATAATTCGGCCGCCTTGCCGAAGTTCTGGCGTACGCCCTGCCCCTTGTAATACAGGACCCCCAGATTCGACTGGGCCAGCATATCCCCCTGCCGGGCCGCCTTCAGCCACCATCTTGCCGCCTTGGCGAAATCCTGCGGCACGCCACGCCCTTCGTAATACAGGAAGCCCAGATTCGACTGGGCCAGGGCATAGCCCTGGGTCGAGGCCTTCAGATACCACTCGGCGGCCTTGGCATCGTCCCGCGCCACGCCGTGGCCATGCTTGTAGAAGTCACCCAGGAAGTTCTGGGCCACGGCATCGCCGGCATCGGCCTGCTCCCTCAGCGTTTGCAGGGCCTGCTCATCCCCCTGCTCCGCCTGCATCTCCAGGTGCTTGGCCTCGCTCTGGGTCATGGCAGCAGCGGCAGCCTGAACCTGGCAGCACAGGGCGACGGCGAACGCTGCCGATATCATCGCAATCCGTTTCATCATTACCTCATTGCCGGCACCGGCCGCCGGTCTGTTCCAGTCCGGCATGCGTCGCCCGTGCCAGGCAACAGCGCGGCACCATAGCAACGGGGGACACCGCAATGCAACCGCCGCCCATGCATGCCGATCACCCCAGGCTGGCTTGCAGGAAATCCACCGTACGCTGCCATGCCAGCTCGTGTGCGGCCTGGTCGAACGATCCCCGCTCGTCGCACGCAAAGCCGTGGCCGGCATCGTACAGATACACCGGAATATCCGGGTAGTCCTTGGCCAGGGCCTCGACCTTTTCCACGGGGATGCTCTTGTCCTGGCGCCCGAAATGTGCGATCAGCGGGCAGCGCGGCGCCCTGTCGGAAAACGCGGGGATGCGGCTGCCGTAATAGCAGACGGCGGCGGCGAACGGCGAACGGCAGGCGGCCAGCCATGCCATGCTGCCGCCGAAGCAATAGCCGACGATGCCGATGTGCCTTCTGGTGTGGTCCAGCGTATCTGCCAGGAACACCGACAATGCGGTGCGGGCGGCCTCGACATCGAGCAGCGCCTTGTCCCAGTCCATGCCGGGAAGCATGGCGAGCCCGCGTGCGATCTCATCCTGGCCATACCCGACCTCGAAACCACGCTCGTAACGGTCGAACATCGCCGGCGCCACGACCTCGTACCCGAGTGCGGCGAAACGACCGGCCACGTCACGCATGTGATGATTGACGCCGAACGCCTCCTGCACCAGCACCAGGCCTCCCTTCGGCGCCGATGCCGGCATCTCGCGCCAGGCGGCAAGCTGATGACCGTCGGCAGCGGTCAATGAAATCCATTCGCCCATGTTTCCCTCCGCATGACAGCCGGCGGATGCGACCTTTTCTATGCAGGATATGGCCCGATGCCGGCGCCGACAACCCGGGCGCCAGGATTCAGACGCAAAAGGTTGCAGTACGCTCTGTAGCTTTTTGGCCGGAATCAGGGGAAAAAGCCCCCAGCCGCGCTCACTGCACCGGCAGGTCCGGATCGGGATCCTCGATATCCCCGTATTCCCCGACGGCGGACAGGCCGAGCATGAACGCCAGTTCGGATACGGGGATATGGGCGTTTCTCGCACTCAGCCATTTCAGCATCTCGAGCCTGTCTTCCGGAATCATGCCCTGCCCCTGCGCCTGGATTAGAGGACACAGATTAGGAAGCAATGATGTCATGACGGTGACAGCCGGAGCCTGCTTACGCAGCGCTGTCCTGGATGGCCCGCGCCATGACCGTGCGCATCACATCGAACGAATAGGGCTTTTTCAGGAATTCCCGCGCGATCGCCCCCGCATCCTTGCCCTGAACATCGTCGTCGCGGTTGTATCCGGAGGACAGCACCACGGGCACGCTCGGACGCAGCCTGTAGATCTCCCGCATGCAGGTCAGGCCGTCCATGCGCGGCATGGTCAGATCGAGCACGACACAGTCGAACGCCTCCGCCGCGGCACGAAACACGTTCAGCGCCTCGATCCCGTCGCAGGCCTCGACCACCTCAAAGCCCATGCTCTGCAGCATCTTCTTGGCCACCATGCGCACCGTATCGTCGTCATCAACGAGCAGTACCGTGCCCTGCATATCGGCCACATCCACCAGCAGATCGGCTGCCTCCGGCTGCGGCGTCACCCGCGCTTCGGACACCGGGAGGTACACGCGGATCACCGTGCCTTTGCCGGGCTCACTGTCCAGCTTCATGGCGCCGCCATGGCTGCGCACGATGCCCTGCACCGCGCTCATGCCCAGACCATGGCCTTTGGCCTTGGTGGTAAAAAAGGGATCGAAGATCCTGGCCGCAACGTCGGGGGCCATGCCCTGCCCGTTGTCGCGCACCTCGAACCACAGATACGTGGCCGGGGCCAGTCCCTTGTCCATCGGCGGGATGGCGTCGTCGAAGAAATCGCCACCCGCATCCACGCAACCGGTCCGTATCTCGATGCGTCCCTGTCCGGACTCGATGGCCTCGCCTGCGTTCAGCACCAGGTTCAGCACCACCTGCCGCAATTGGGCGACATCGCAGTCGGCCGCCGGCAGGTCCCCGCCCAGATCGTAAACGATCTCGACACCCTTCGGTACCGAGGCCTCGAGCAGGCGCCGCATGTCCTGCACCATCTCCGTCAGGCCGACCGGTTGCACCACGAACCGCCCCTTGCCCGAATAGGCCAGCATCTGCTGGCACAGCATGGCGGCCAGCCCGGATGCCTCGCAGATCGAGGACAGGTGCTCCGTCACGGTATCCGAATTGCCGCGCTCGGCGAGCGCCAGCTCGGCACTGCCCTGGATCGCCGTCAGCACGTTATTGAAATCATGGGCGATGCCGCCGGCCATCATACCGAGGGACTCCAGGCGCTGGACGTGCTGCATCTGCATCTGCAGGGCCACCTCCTGCTGTTCGGCCCGCACACGCTCCGTCACATCCACGCCGAAACCGATCAGGATATTGCCCTGCTGGCCATCCTCGGCGCGCAGGCCGACCCGGATCATGTCCACGATGCGCTCCCGCCCATCCGCGCTGTGGATCGTGACACGCCTGAGCAACGGGTGGTCCGGCCGGGCCAGGCACTCGGCATCCTCGTCCCGGAACTGCGCCACCGCATCCTGCGGCAGCAGGCCGTACAGCCCATCGACGATGTGGGTTGCATCGTCGTCATCCATGCCGTGCCACTGCCGGCAGGCCTTGTTCAGGAACACCGTCTCGCCGTCGCGCTGCATGTACACCGCGATCGGCGAATGATCGAGGATGACCTGCATCCGGCAGCGCGTCAGGCGGTGGCGTTCCGACTCGTCCAGCAGTTGCCGGTTGGCCTCGAGCATCTGCTGTTGGTGCAACTCGATCTGCGATTTGAACAAATGGGCCAGCCAGGCATAGAAACCGTACACCACGGCAAACAGGCGCAACTGGTCGGACGAATAATCCAGGTGGACGAAGCCCTGCCGCTCCAGGCCGATCCAGATCAGCAGCCACAGCAAAAAGCCGATGCTCCAGCGCATGCCGTGCGCCGAGCCCTTGATGAAATAGGCCACGAACGGAAAACCGATCACCCAGTAGATGCCGGTATCGCCGATACCGCCCTCCACGAACAGCGCCGAGAACAGCACCGCCGCACAACCCATCAGGCCGTCTTCCACGCGTGCGACCGACGCACCCGCCTTCAGGCGCCAGAGGATGAAGGCCAGCACCGGCAACAGCGCCGCCTCGATGGCGGCCAGGCGTCCGAAGCCGTATAGGGCATTGAAAATGGCAAAGACGAAGACCATGACGGTGCTGGCAAACAGCACCCTGCCCAGCGCCTGCACGCGGTCTTTCAGCAACCCGTCCTCGGTCCGGGATTGCTCCTCCTGTCCACGTCTGTCCAGCGTATTCCTCCCCGCTCGTCGGCGTAACCATGCCACCGGCAACCGCCCATGACCATGCTCACAAGGTGTGTGCCCGCGCCGCCATGCCCGTGGCAGGCCGTGCGGCGCCCTCAGGCGACGCCGATGGCCTCCCGCCAGGCCAGCAACAGGCGGAATTCCTCGTTGGATATATCGGTGGACAGTTCCCGCTTCACCTCCGACAGGGAGGCATACGGATCGGCCTGGTCCAAATCGGCCATCAGCTGTTCGAACATATCCCCGAACAGGGCAGGCACGTCGATATAGTGTCCGGCCCGGATCAGGGCGATGAAGTGACCGAGCACGGTTTTCTCGCTGACCCCCTGCTGGGCCGCGATCTGCGTCACCTCCCTGACCTTCTTGTACAGCGTCAGGGTGTGCATCTGGCTGTCATTGGCCGCCGGCCCCTTGGCCATCAGCTTGGGCCGGCCGTCGGCGGCATCGGCCTTGCCTGGCTGGCTGTCCACATGCTCGCGCACGGCATCGATCAGGGTCTCGCCATAGGTTTCAAGCTTGTGCCTGCCCACGCCGCTGACCTTCGCCAGGGTATCCAGATCGACCGGCTTGCGCTGGCTCATCTCGCTGAGCGTGGCATCGCTGAACAACACGTGCGGGGCCATGCCCTCCGCATCCGCCAGCGCCTGGCGCAGACCGACGAGACGCCCGAACAGCGCCTCGTCCCGATTGCTGCTCAGGCGCGTCAGCTGGCGCTTGATGCCGGGTTTGTACTTGGCCAGCAGCACCGACTGGCCCGCATCGAGGGATGCGGCCTTCTCCGAGGGCATCAGTGCCGCCTTGCGGCTGACGTTCTGATGCATGTAGCCGTGATGCACCAATTGGCGCAGCACCGAGGTCCATTCGTCGGCGTTCTGGTCGCCGCCCTTGCCGAAGGATGTGCACTTGTCATGGCCGTTTTCCCGCACCCGGGCACTGTTGACGCCGCGCAACACGTCGATCACATAGCCCATGCCGAAATCACCGTTCAGTTCCCGCACACAGGCTAGCGCCAGCTTCGCCAGCCGGGTCCCGTCGTAGGTCTCCGGCGGATCCAGGCAGATGTCGCAGTTGCCGCAGGGCTCCGCCAGCTCCTCGCCGAAGTAGCCGAGCAGCACCTTGCGCCGGCAGGTCAGCGCCTCCGCCAGGCCGACCATGCTGTTCAGCTTGTGCACCTCGACCCGACGCTGCTCGGAATTCTCGACGTTCTCGATCAAGCGCCGCACCAGGTTCACATCGCCCGAGCCATAGAGCAGCAGCGCCTCGGACTCCATGCCGTCGCGCCCGGCACGTCCGGTCTCCTGGTAATAGCTCTCGATGCTCTTGGGCAGGTCGTGGTGCACCACATAGCGCACGTTCGGCTTGTCCACGCCCATACCGAAGGCGATTGTGGCCACGATGATCTTGGTGCGGTCGCGCAGGAAATCGTCCTGCACCCGCTCCCGCTGCCGCGCCGGCAATCCCGCATGGTAGGCGGCGGCGCGATAGCCCTGGCGCTGCAGGTTGACGGCCAGATCCTCCACCCGCTTGCGCGACAGGCAGTAGATGATGCCCGAGGCGTTCTCCCAGTCCTCGAGGAACTGCAGGATCTGGGTCAATGGCTGGCGCTTCTCCGCCACCAGGTAGCGGATGTTCGGCCGGTCGAAGCTGGACGTGAACCAGGAAGGCTCGCGCAGCTGCAGCCTTTGCACCACATCCTCGCGCGTATGCTCGTCCGCAGTGGCCGTCAGGGCCAGCATGGGAACCTTC
>DATLWN010000228.1:0-2494 GCA_035576305.1 Mariprofundaceae bacterium | reverse complement strand
CCGGTTTTCACCATCTGCTCGATCTTGGCGGCGAGATCCTTGCCGATGGCGGGCAGTTCGCTCAGATCCTCGCCGGCGGCCACCATGTCGGCCAGTTCGCGGCCCAGCTCGCGCACGCTGCGGGCGGCGTTGCGGTAGGCGCGCACGCGGAAGGGGTTGGCCTCTTCGATCTCGAGCAGATCGGCGATCTCGTCGAAGGCGCGGGCGATATCCTCGTTATGGACGGGCATGGGACTAGTTAAGGCGAGGCGCAGCCGCGCCGCAATGTCCGGAGGCCGGGATGAGGCCTTGCGCGGACGGCACCGGAAGCCGGGGCGGATTGTCCATCAAGACGATTGTTTCTACACCATATCCGCATATGATTGAACGGCGTTCATTGACAGCCAGCCAAGGGAGAATGGGGGAGGGCATGCCGAAGCCATCGCGCTGCTCCGGCCAGGGGACGACGGGTGATTAATCCGATCGGTGACGCCCTGGCATTGGTCAGCATATTCATGCTGGTGGTTGCGTTCCTGCGCATCCAGCGCCTGAGCCGGGAGCTGAGGAGCAGTACCGTCGCATTCCGCTGGCGCGTTCTCGACATGTACATCGTCCTTTTCATCGTCGGCTATCTCGCCTACGCCGTCATCTTCTGGGACCACCGCGATCACGCGCACGACCTGATCATTTCGGCCATTCTGTTCTTCGGATCCATATTCGTGCTGCTCGTCTCGTCGCTGGCCCTGCAGACCGTGATGGACATGCGGCGGGTGGCATTGCTGGAGCACCAGAACATCACCGATGCCCTGACCGGCCTGTACAACCGCCGTTATCTGAATCAGAGGATCTCCGCCGAATATGCTGGCGCCCGCCGCTATAAGCACCCCTTGTCCGTGCTGATGCTCGACATCGACCGTTTCAAGCAGCTCAACGATACGCACGGCCATCAGGCCGGAGACCTGGCGCTGCAATTCCTCAGCGGACTGATCCTGGACGGTATCCGCGAACCGGATATCGCCGCACGCTACGGCGGCGAGGAGTTCGTCATCATCGCACCCAATACCCGGCTACAGGACGCCGGTGAACTGGCCGAACGGATACGCATGCGCATCGAAGCGCACGAGCTGAAGCTGGCGCGGGCCGGGGAAGGCCGCCAGACCCTGCACCTCACCGTCAGCATCGGCGTGGCCGAGCTGACCCCTGACATGATCTCGGGCGAACAATTGATCCAATGCGCCGACCAGGCGCTCTATCAGGCCAAGCAATCCGGACGAAACCGCATCGCCCTGCACCATCACGCGGTCCCCAATCCGGCCGCATCCGTTCCCTTGATCGGGCCGGGGGCATAGACGCCAGAATTTTTCCGGCAAATCCGGAACCATGGCACGCTGCGGGTCATCATCGGCTGCGGGATGGATGCTGATATGGTACCGAAGGCCGGAGTCGAACCGGCACGTCCTTGCGGACAACGGATTTTGAGTCCGTCGCGTCTACCAATTCCGCCACTTCGGCATCGGTTTGGTGCGGCGGAAGCATTGTGCCGGCCCGGGGATGTGTCAAGATTGGATCATGATCGCCATCTTCACGGACTTCGGCCATCAGGGGCCCTATGTGGGGCAGATGGAAGCGGTGCTGGCGCACATGGCGCCCGGGGTGCCGGCCGTACGCCTGATCAGCGACGCCCCGCGCTTCGATGCCAGGGCATCGGCCTATCTGCTGGCGGCCCTGGTATCGCCGTTTCCCGCCGGCACGGTGTTCCTGTGCGTCGTGGATCCGGGCGTGGGCTCTGCACGTCGGGCGCTGATGCTGAGGGCGGACGGCCGCTGGTATGTCGGGCCGGACAACGGCCTGCTGGCGATCGTCGCCCGCCATGCCGCCGCGGCCGAATGGCGGGAGATCCTGTGGCGGCCACACGACCTGTCGGCCAGCTTCCACGGCCGCGACCTGTTCGCGCCGGTGGCGGCGATGCTGGCCACGGGCGGTATGCCGGAGTCGGTGCCCTGCGAACCGGCCGCGGGCCATGACTGGCCGGACGATCTGGCCGAGGTGGTCTATGTCGATCATTACGGCAACCTGTTCACCGGCATGCGCGCCGCCCGGATGCCCGCCGGCGCGGGTATCGGCATCGCCGGCCGCAGGCCGGTGCGGGCCCGCACCTTCTCCGATGTGAAGCCCGGCGGGCTGATGTGGTATGCCAACGCCCACGGGCTGGTGGAGATCGCGGCCAACCAGGGGGACGCCGCCGGGATGCTGGGCGTCGGCGTGGGCGCGGAGCTGTCGGTCACGGCTCCGGAATAGGGCCTTGCATTCGCAAGGGTGCTTCGGATACTGAAGCACGGCGAGGGGACTCGGGGAAGGAGCACGCAGAAGCCAAGATGCAGCAACGGTCCGATGCATTCGACATCATCATCACCGGCGGCGGCGCCATCGGCGCGGCGCTGGCCCTGGAATTGGCGGCGCTCGGCTATCGCCTGGCCGTGATCGAATCGCGTCCGGCACGCTTCGAGCGCGGCGA
>DATLWN010000227.1:0-1730 GCA_035576305.1 Mariprofundaceae bacterium | reverse complement strand
GGCGACGGTAACGGTAGACCACTTAGCCGCGCCACAGCAGATGCGAGCCGACATAGCCGGCCAGCCCCAACACGAGGCCCGAGACCAGGCAGCCCAGCAGGAACGGCTTCCAGATGGTGGCAAGCCCGTGAAGGAACCAGTCGGCCGACGCATGGAAGGTGAACGCCTTGGCCGGCACGCCGAGGATCCAGACGCCCACCTTGTAGGCGAAGAAGAACAGCGGCGGCATCGTCAACGGATTGGTCACCCAGACCAGGGCGACCGAGATCGGCAGGTTGGCGTGGATGCCGATGGCCATCGTGGCGGCCAGCAGCATCTGGAACGGCACCGGGATGAAGGCCACGAACAGGCCGGTCAGGCAGGCGAGCGCCACGGAATGCCGGTTCAGGCGCCACAGGCATGTCTTGTCGAGCAGCTTGCCCAGACATTGCAGGCTCTTGTGCCTGCGGATCGTCTCGGGATCGGGCATGAACCGTTGGATCATTCGGCGCGGCATCGCTTCATTATGAGCGTGATCCACGTCACAAACAAGACAGGGCTATTCCAGGCGCGGAAACACCGGGCTGGGCCTGGCACAGACATGGCCGGCCCCGAGCAGCCCCCAGCCACCGTGGTCGTGCAGCCTGAGCGCGGCCGCATCCACGTCCCGGCCCATGATCTGGGCCAGCATCGCCGTGGCCTTGGACGGCATGAACGGCAACAGCTGCAGGGCCACCAGGCGCAGCGTCTCCACCAGGTTGTACAGTACCGTGTCCAGCCGCGCGGCATCACCGGCCTTGGCCAGCTGCCATGGGGCATTGTCCTCGACATAGCGGTTGCCGTGGCGCACCACGGCGCTGATGCGCTCGAGCGCCGCATGGAACGCCTGCACCCCGATCGCCGCCTCGACATCGCGCTGCATCGCCTCGACGTCGGCGATCAGCGCCCGGTCCGCACCCTCTTCGCTCGCCACGTCTCCCAGGCGGCCGTCGCGGTACTTGTGCAGCATGGCCAGCGAGCGGTTCAAAAGGTTACCGATGTCGTTGGCCAGCTCCGTGTTGTAGCGCTGCTTCAGCGCCGCGTGCGAGAAGTCGCCGTCCTGGCCGAACGGCACCTCGCGCAGCAGGAAGTAGCGCAGCACGTCGGCCTCGTAATCGGCGAGCAGATCGGCGGGCCTCAGGGCATTGCCCTTGGACTTGCTCATCTTCTCGCCCTCGACCGTCCACCAGCCGTGCGCGAACACGCGCTTGGGCAGCGGCAGCCCCGCCGCCATCAGCATGCACGGCCAGTACACGGCGTGGAAACGCAGGATGTCCTTGCCGATCAGGTGCAGGTCGGCCGGCCAGTACTTCGGCAACGGCGCCTCCGGAAAGCCCAGGGCACTCAGGTAGTTGGTCAGCGCATCGATCCACACGTAGACGACGTGCCGCTCGTCCCCCGGCACCGGCACCCCCCAGGAGAAGGTGGTGCGCGAAACCGACAGGTCGTTCAGGCCGGACTCGACGAAGCGCAGCACCTCGTTGCGCCGGGATTCCGGGGCGATGAACTCCGGATGGGCGCGGATATGCGCCAGAAGGTCCTCCTGGAAGGCGCTGAGGCGGAAGAAGTAGGACTCCTCCTGCACCTTCTGCACCGGCCGGCCGCAGTCCGGGCAGGCCTTGGCCTCCAGCAGCCCCGCGTCCTTGAGCTGGGTCTCGGTCCAGTAGGTCTCGCAGGGCACGCAGTACCAGTCCTCGTACATGCCCTTGTAC
>DATLWN010000226.1:0-1604 GCA_035576305.1 Mariprofundaceae bacterium | reverse complement strand
CGCGCCGTTTCCCATGCCGAAAGGAGATTGCCATGTCATCCAACACCATCCGGCTGCATCGCGTACTGCGCACCTCGCCCGAGAAGGTCTACCGTGCTTTCCTCACCCCCGAGGCCATGGCCAAGTGGCTGCCGCCGAACGGCTTCACCTGCACGGTGCACCGGATGGATGCCGTCGAGGGCGGCAGCTTCAGGATGAGCTTCACCAACTTTTCCACCGGCAACGGCCACGCCTTCGGCGGCAAGTACCTGGAGCTGGTGCCGAACGAGCGCATCCGCTACACGGATGTGTTTGACGACCCGAACCTGCCCGGAGAGATGCAGACCACCGTCACGCTGAAGCCCGTCTCCTGCGGCACCGAGCTCTCCGTCGTCCAGGAAGGCATCCCCAGGGCCATCCCGCTCGAGGCCTGCTATCTCGGCTGGCAGGAATCACTCACGCAGCTGGCCATGCTCGTCGAGCCCGACATCCCGGATTAGACGGAACCATCCGTGGTCAGGCTCCGCTCAGCATCACCCGGTTGCGTCCGGATTCCTTCGCCTGATACAGCGCCCTGTCCGCCGCGGCGATCAGCTTGTCGGCATCGCCTGCGTGTTCGGGGAACACCGCAACGCCGAACGAGGCGGAAATCGGCACGGAGACGCCATCGATCTCGATGGGCGTGCCCGCGATCATCGCCCGCAGCAACTCCGCCCGGTCGAGGGCCTTCTCCCCGCTCATGTTGGGCATCACCATCAGGAACTCCTCCCCGCCGTAGCGGCATGGGATGTCGCTGCCGCGCGAGTATTGCCGGATCATCTCCCCGAATGCCTGCAGGACCTTGTCCCCGAACTGGTGACCGTAGGAATCGTTGACGGCCTTGAAATAGTCCAGATCGCCCATGACCAGGCTGACCGGTTTCCCCTCCCGCCGCGCACGGATCAG
Organism: Mariprofundaceae bacterium; assembly: GCA_035576305.1. GTDB lineage: Bacteria > Pseudomonadota > Zetaproteobacteria > Mariprofundales > Mariprofundaceae > DATLWN01. The sequence goes on along the minus strand of DATLWN010000226.1, from coordinate 680 downwards.
TTCGCGCGCCAGCGATTCCTCCAGATAACGCCGGTTGAACAGGCTGGTCAGCGAATCGCGGATGGCCTGCTCGCGCAACTGCGCATTCAGGATCTTGATCTCGTTTTCGGCACGCACCTTGTCGGTGATGTCCACGATCATCGCGATCAGCGCCGGCTTGCCGTCGACATCGACGGGGGGACCGCCGGTCAGCTCCGCGATCACGGTGACGCCGTCCTTGCGCCGCACATGGATGACGGCGGTGAAATTGCTGTCGAACCTTCCCGCCAGGCCCTGGCGCATCATCTCGCTTGCCCTGGGAATCTCGGCCTCCGGTGTAATATCCAGCGGCCCCATCCGCATCAGTTCGTCCGCGCTGTAGCCGGTGATCTCGGCGAACTTGGGATTGACGTAATTGAAGCGCTGCATGTCCGACAGGCTGATGCCGACCAGCGACTGCTCGATCAGGCGATGGAACTTTTCCTCCGATTCGTGCAGGGCGCGGCTGATCTTCCTGTTTTCGTTCAGGGTCGATTCCACCAGCTCGGCCGTGCGCTGACGCAACTCATCCACGAGCTGGAGCGCCGTCTGCACCAGGTCGAAATCCTCCCCACGCACGCTGCCGCTATCCTCGGCATGACGCATCAGCGTTTGCAGCGTCTCATTGAGGCGATCGATCTCGGCCCGCAGCGCCTCTTCGC
>DATLWN010000225.1:0-6661 GCA_035576305.1 Mariprofundaceae bacterium | reverse complement strand
CTGCGGATGACCGCTGGCTTACGGCAGCCAGGGTCTGTGGATGTGGTTCAGTCTCGAATCCGTCAGGCTGTTCAGGAATGCAATCAGGTCCGACTGCTCCTTCTTCGTCAGATGCAGGGCCTGGATCGCAGGGTCCTGATGCGCATCCTTCGGGTCGCCCCCCACATTGTAATGCTCAACCACCTGCTGCATCGTCGAGAACGCACCGTCGTGCATGAAGAACTGGAACGAGGCCGAGTTGTACAGCGACGGCGTCTTGAACTTCCCCTTGTCCTCCGGGTTGTGCGTCACCGCATAACGCCCGTCATCCTCCTTCAGCGGCCCAACCTGCGGCACGCCGATGTTGTGGAAGTCATTGTCCGTCAAGAGCGGCGGCGTATGGCACGCCACGCACTCGGCCTTGCCCTGGAACAGATCGAAGCCGCGCTTCGCCGCCGCACTCAGCGCCTTCTCGTCCCCGTGCACATAGCGCTGGAACGGCGAGTTCGTCGCATTCAGCGTCCGCTCGTAGGCCGCGATCGCCTTGGCGATGCGATCCGGTGTCGCCGGACCGCCAAACACCTTCTCGAACGCCTTCCTGTACGCCGGAATCGAGTTCAGAAGCTTCGCCCCGGCCTCCGGGTCTCCCCCCATCTCACCCGGTGCGCTCACCGGGCCCATGTGCCCCGGCAATTCACCCGTCTGCTCCTCCAGCGAGGCCGCGCGTCCGTCCCAGAACAGCGACGTGTAATACCCCGAATTGACCCACGACGGCGCCCAGCGGCCAAGCTCGCCCCCGTGCCCGAACGCACGCGGCGTGTGGCCCGCTCCGCCCGCAAACGGCAGATGGCACCCCGCACAGCTGATCGAATCGTTCTTCGACAACCGCGTCTCAAACGCCAGCTGGTGACCCAGCCGGACCTTATCCGCCGTCTGCGGATTGTCCGCAGGCACGGGTACCGCAGGCAAGGCCCACATCGACAAATCCTCAGCATGCGCCGCAGGCGCATAGGCCAGCAGGGCCAGCAGGCCCAGCATCGAAAACATCACGGACTTGCATCTGCTCCTGATCATGGTGAACACCTCCTCGAACATGTCATGCCGGAAACGCGGAGGCACGCCCTGCGGCATCGATGCCTCCGCGCCTTCCCGGCTGTGCATGCACGATAGGCCATCGCGGTTATGAAATAAAATTGAATATTATAATGAATATGATTTATTATACTTATGATCAAGAATCGGCCGCACGACGCCGGAGGTAGCCATGGTGCAGCCCACGCTCAAGCAATTGCGCTTCCTGATCGCGCTCGACGATCACCGGAACTTCGGCAGGGCGGCGGCGGCCTGCCATATCTCCCAGTCGGCATTCAGCCTGGCGATCAAGGAGCTGGAGACAAAGCTGAACGTGCGTCTGGTGGACCGGACGAACCGCAGCCTGACATTCACGGAGATCGGGCGCGCCATCGCCGATCAGGCCCGTCTTTGCATCGGGGATATCGAGGCCCTGATGGACATCGCCGCCGGCAGCAAGGAACCGCTGAGCGGGCGCCTGGCGCTCGGCGTCATCCCGACCATCGCCCCCTTCCTTCTACCCGCCGTCCTGCCGGAGATCCGCAAACGCCATCCCAGGCTGCAGCTGTACCTGCGCGAGGACAAGACCGGCGTCATCCACGAGCAGCTGCTCGACGGCAGGCTCGATCTGATCCTGATTGCATTGCCGTTCGAGATGCGGGGCGTGGTGGAGATGCCCCTGTTCAGCGACCCGTTCCTGTTCGCCTGTCGTGAGGGATCGAAATGGCTGAACACCGGAAAAGGCGACATCGATATCGATGCCCTGCCCGAGGAAAGCATCCTGTTGCTGGACGACGGCCACTGCCTGCGCGATCACGCCCTGCATGCCTGCGATCTGCGCAACAGCGATCAGATCAGCCGCTTTGCGGCCACAAGCCTGCAAACGCTGCTGCAAATGGTGGCGAACGACCTGGGCGTCACCTTCATTCCGGCCATGGCGAAAAATTCCATCATGCTGCAAGGCTCGGGCATCGAGATGCATGCGATGCCCACGCACAGCAGCCGCCGGATCGGTCTGGCCTGGCGCAAGGGCAGCGGACGCGAGCAGGAATTCCAGGCCTTCGGCTCGCTGATCCGGGAGTTCTACGCAGGCAGCGGCCCATCGGCCGGGCCATAAAAAAAGGCGGGGGATCGCTCCCCCGCCTTGTGGCTGAATGCCCGATCGGCAGCGATTAGAACTCGCTGCGCGGCGGGGTCTTCGGGTTGCCCGGCGTGAACGGCAGGGCAACGGTCAGGAATGCGGCAACATCCTGGATGTCCTTGTCCGTCAGCTTGGCGGCGACCTTCTCCATCATCTGCATCGGATCATTGGCACGGCCCGGCTGCTTGCCTTCCGCCCCGTTACGCCAGTATCCCAGCTGGTTGGTCAGGTACACATAACGCTGGCCACCGATCATCGGGAACATGCGGCCGGCGCTGCGACCATGGAAACCATGGCAGCTCTTACAGGCCGGAATGCCGTCCAGGCCGAATTCCACGATCATGCGGCCACGCGAACGGTCGCCGACAGCGGTCCCGGCGGCGGCCAGGGCACGCAGGTCAGAGCCCAGGAACTTGCTCTTCAGGGTGTGCACATAGGTCGACACATCGCGACGCTCCTGCGGCGTCAGTGCCTTGGCGATGTCGTTCATCGCCTGCAGGGTGTTGTCGGTACGGGCACCGGATGCGAAGTCATCCAGCTGCTTGACCTCATAGGTGAACACCTGGTCGGCCAGTCGCGGCGTACCCATGTCATCGCTGCCCAGACCATCCGAGCCGTGGCAGGATGCGCAAGCGGGAACAGCGTCCCCCTTGCCCTGGGTAAAGATCTTTCGTCCATTATCAACGTTGCCAAAGCCCTCCGGCTCATCACCCGCCTGCGCGGAAACAGAACTCGCCAGCATAACGGCCACAAGAGCCGCAGCGCTGACCAATGACGCCAAATATCGCATGAAGTTACCCCCCCTAGACTGATTGAACTTGCGCTGGAACCAATGGCAAATTCAGCCTTATTCCAGCTATCTCATTGCAAATATTTAAACCGTGACGGATTAGTCCCGCTTCTTTCCCTTGTTCATGCCGGCGCGCAGCATAAGCAGGGCCCAAGCCGAGAAGAACACGAAGATACAGAGATAAAACGTCCAAATGGTTCCGGTCTGAAACCCAACGGATTGAGCAAGAAATTCCACTCCAACACCTCCTCACAGCAATTACAGTGGCCCACATACTTGCGCGTATATCCACACAATGCAAGCCCTCATTTTGGCGCAAGGAGTGCCCCGCTCAACAGCACCAGGAAACGCACGACGATGATGACATTCCCCTGCTGCCGGTGCGTTTCCCGCACGCCGGGCACGCCGCGCCACAGCTGCAGCCCGGCACGGATCTGCAGCGCATAGATGACGAACAGCAGGATATCGAGCCCGACGTGCATCCATACCAGGAAATCGAGGATCTCCCCCTTGTCGAACAGCAGGTGCATCCAGTGCCTGGCGAAAAAGAGATAGAACGGCACACATAGGTCGTAGAGCATGCACACCGCCATGATGGTCACATGCCATACGCGCGGGCGATGGAAGCGCCAGGCCAGCACCATGAGCAGATAGGTCACGGCAGAAGCAATCACAACCGGTGATGAAAACACGCATCCTCCTCCGTTTCGTGATCGCCCGAAGCCGGCCGGCGAACATCAGATCATTTGTTGCATCAGGGCAGGCCGCCGTTAGTATCGCCGTCCATGCAATCCGAGCATCGTTATCTTGTCAAATTTCTTGTCACTTCTGCGGTCGCCTTCTTCATCGGAACGTTGCACGGACTGCTGCAGGTCATCCCGCCGATCCGCGCCTGGCTCGACTCCATCGGCAGCCCGTACGGCGGGCCCGGGCACATGATCGACCCCCTGGCGCACGCCCACATCAACCTCGTCGGCGGCGTCACCCTGCTGGCCATGGCCGTCACCTACTACATGCTGCCGGCCATCCTCGGCAGGCCGATCCATTCGAAGCGCATGGCCGAGCATTCCTTCTGGTGGACCACGATCGGCGTCGGCAGCTTCTACATCCTGCTGCTGATCTTCGGCATCTGGGAAGGCCTGCTGTGGTCGCATGATCCCGCGGCCGTGCCGGCCGTTCACCGTTACTACGGCCCGCTGATCTCCATCGCCTCCACCGGTCTGGCTTGCGGCTTCTGGATTTACCTGGCCAACGTCCTGCTGACCATCAGGGATGACCGACGCAGCGAGAATCCATGACCCTGCCTTGCGGCTGCCCGCAGCATTATCCCGAGGAATGGGATGGCAAGGATGTGGACCTCGGTGGCTGGCTGGTGCACGAGCAGACGGCCCCGATGCTGCTGCACTTCCCCATCGCCTTCGACCTGTACCGCAAGCGGCAGGTTGAGGATATCGCCCGCCTCGGCCTGACGGAACGCTGGCCGGGATTTGCGCTGACCCGCTCTGCCGCGTTCCGCGGCGGACACCTGCGCCTGCTCAAGGACGAGGACTGCGCCGCCCGGCGGGTGCATTACCTGCCCAGTCCGTTCCACCTGCGTGTGGCCATGCACCGCGGCGACATCGGCAGCGTGCGTCCGATCATCCGCAGGATGCAGACCGAGCTGATCCATGAAGGGCGCATGCCCCGCGAAATCTACCTGGCCTACCTGACCTGCCCGCTGTGCTCCGCCGAGCGTGGAGGCAACCGGATGATGGTGCTGCGCCGGTGGACACCCAGCAAGAAACTCAAGGAGCGCCTGGAGAGGCGGCGGAACCGCCAGCCATAAGGCGCTGGCTCTGCTGCCTGAAATAGGCGATGACATCCGCCCTGTCCCGGGCCGGCAACGGCGGCAGGGTCATCGTGGTGTTGAGCTTGATGCTGCGGGGACCGCTGAGCCATGCATCCAGGGCCTGTGCATCCCAATGCTTGAACGGAACTCCGCTGATGCTCGGCGCACGGTCAAAGATGCCGAGCAATCCCGGACCGATCTTCCTCTCGGGGCGGTTGAGGAAATGGCACGCCGAACAACGGACCCGCGCCACGATCGCACCGCGTGCGGCATCGGCGGCATGCACGGGAACCGGCAGCAGCAAAATCCCGAACGGGGCGAGGCCCAAGGCCAGGCGCATGATCCGGCCCCAGGCGCCCCTGCGTGCGGGCATCACTGCTCCAGCGTCTTGGACAGGTCGAAGATCAGCTGCGTCTCCTTCCCGTAATACTTCAGATGGACGTACAGCTTCGCATGCGCCGGGTCGGACACCGTCAGCGCGCGCCTGAAAACGTCGCTCAGGCCGTCCGGCATGGCCTGAATCCAGGGATCCTTGGGATCCAGGCGATAGCGCACGATCATGCCCGTGGGCAGCTCCTGCTTGGGCCCGACGATGTGCATCAGGAATTCGTTGTGACCGGCCTGGATGGGATGCGGGCGGGTCTCCAGCCTGAGCTGCCACTTGCCCCAGTGTTCCGTGATATAGAAATTGGCATCGTTGCCGCAGCCGGCCAGCCAGCCGGCGAGCAGCAGGGAACACAGCGCAAGCGCGCGCTTATTCAGCAGGCGATTCAGGCGCATGGGACTGCAGATAGGCCAGGACATCCTGGCGTTCGTGGTCGGTCAATGCCGGCATCCTGGCCTCCACCCGATGCATCTCCATGCGTGTCACCACGCTGGGCCATTCGCTCTTGGAATGCAGATCGGGGGATGGTGCCGCATGGCATTGGGAGCAGTGCTGGCCGAGCACGCCGGCCGGGGGCTGCACGGTAGCCGTGTCCGGCGCATGGGCCGCGCTTCCGGAACCGCCTCCGCTGCATCCGGCGAGCAGGATGCAATACAACAGGGCTCTATTTCTCTTCATGCTCGTTTTCAGCCTTCTTTTCCTGGTCATTCTCGGCATCGTTATCCAGTCGCCCGCCCATCTCCGAGCCGTACATGCGCACCATGATCAGCACAAACACGCTCATCACGCTGAGATACACGATGGCGGCGATGACGCCGGAACCCCATCCGCCCCAGTTGAACGGCATCCCCTTGCGCAGCCCGAAGAACGGGAAGCTGAGGCTGATGGCGACGAAGGCCACCGCGACGATCACCCCGATGAACCATTTCGGCACCCGCTTCTGGGAGGTCGGGATCGAATTGACCAGTTCCCAGTCCTCGAGTCCCCTCTTGCGCTTGCGCTCCTCGTCCGAGGCATAGCCGTAATGATCGTCGGCCTGCTTGCCCCAGGCGCTTTCCACCGGAGACGTGACGTGCTCATCTTGCTTTGGTGTTTCCTCAGTCATCACCCGTCTCCCACGGCATAGTACAGAACGGGAAAAACCTGGCTCCAGCCATCCGCGCTCCAGACGCGCACGGAAAAGCGGTGCAGGCCCGTGCCAAGGATATCCCGATTCAGGTGCAGTTGCACATCCTGCATGCCGGCGGAATCGAAGCGGACCTCGCGCCTCTCCAGGGCGTATCCGGGCTGCGGCAGCCCGTTCACCTCGATATGCAGGTCGGCCGGCCGGTAGCGCTTGTTGGCCATATGCACCACATAGGTGTTCAGGCTGGTGCCCACGCCGCCGATGTTGCCCACACTCATGTGATACGGCTCGTAATGCACGAGTCCGAAAACGAACAGGGCGGCCCCGACGGCCATGGCGGG
>DATLWN010000224.1:0-16641 GCA_035576305.1 Mariprofundaceae bacterium | reverse complement strand
CCTCGGATCCGGCCTGAAATCCTGGTTCGTGGCCATGCTGGCGGTGACCGTGGTGGCATCGCTGGCGACCCTGCCGGTCATCGCCGGCATCTTCGGCAGGCTGCCGCTGTACACCGTGCCGGCCAACCTGGCGGCTGTACCGTTGTATACGCTCCTGATCCTGCCCGTGGCCCTGGCCGGGGAGGTGCTGGCCCTGGCCGGTGCAGGCGCATGGGCCACGGCCTGCTTCCACCTGGCCGAGGCGGTCGTCGATGCCTGCGACCGCCTGCTGGCGGGCGTGCACGCCTGGCCATGGGGCAACCTGTGGGTACCCGATCCGCCCGTTGCATCCGCCGTGCTCTACGCGGCGGGCCTGGCTGCAGCCCTTATGCTCGCATCGCACCGGCGGAAATGGCCGGCGGTGGCTGTTGCGGCGGTGACGCTGCTGGTCTGGGGGTTCTGGGTGGCGGCACAGCGGCCTCCGTCGCAGGCACGGTGGGTGGTCTGGGATGTCGGGCAGGGGGCGGCCTCCAGCCTGATCATGCCGGACGGCAGGGTGCTGGTGATGGATGTGCCGGGGCCGGAAGGCAGCCTGTTCAACGGCGGCACCGAGGTGGCCGCGGGATTGCGCGCCATGGGCCTGGCGCATGTCGATGTGCTGGCCCTGTCCCATGCCCAGGCGGACCATATGGGCGGCGCCGGCCGCCTGCTGGCGCAGGAGCGCCATATCGGCGAGCTGTGGCTGGCGGACGTGCCGTCCAATCATGCCCAGCCCGAGTTCCAGCAGCTGGCGGCGCGGGTGCAGGCGGATGGCGGCCGGGTGCGCTGGCTGGCACAGGGGGATCATCTGGATGTCGGTGGTTCGGATATCCGGGTGCTGTGGCCGCCGCGGGGCGTGGTGCCCTCGGAGCCCAACAACGCCTCTCTGGTGCTGTCGGTCAGGCCGGCCGGGCATCGGCAGCGCCTGCTGTGGCCGGGTGATGCCGAGGCCGGGGCGGAGCGGGCCATGCTGGCGGCCGGGCTTGCCCCGCACTGGGCCATGCTGATGCCGCACCACGGCAGCCTGACCTCGAGCAGCAGCGAATTCCTGCATGCCCTGCACCCTGCCGTGGCCATCGCCCAGACGGGCGTCGACAACCGCTATGGCTTCCCGAGGCCCGCAGTGCTCCGCCGCTACCTGGCCATCGGGGCCCGGACATGGAATACGGCCGATGGCGCGGTGTGCGTGCGCTGGCAGGACGGGGATGACGATGTCAGGGTGCAGCAGTACCGGCAAAGCACTCAGGGGCGCCGCGACCGCGCATTGCAGTGGTGGCGGGGCTCTCTATAATCGCCGGCTCGAAGCCGGCCCGTCGGGACGGGAAACGGCCATGGAGGCATCAGTGATAGCGTTTTTCCAAGCAGGCGGCACGACGATGTATTTTCTGCTCGCCGCCTCGATTCTCTCGCTTACCCTGATCTTCGAGCGCAGCTGGAGCCTGCGCCGCTCGGTCGTGATCCCCCTGAAGCAGGTCCAGGACGTCGAGACCGCCGTCAGGGCCGGTGATGTGGATGGGGCGATGCGGGTGTGCCGCGAATCCAACACCACGATGGGACGCATCCTGTGGGTGGCGTTGAAGAACCGCGGTGTCAACCGCGGCATCATGAAAGAGATCCTCGAGGAGATCGGCAGGCAGGAGGTCGCCTATCTGGAGCGCTACATCAACCTGCTCGGCGTCGTTGCCTCGGTGGCCCCCCTGCTGGGCCTGCTGGGCACGGTCATCGGCATGATCGAGGTGTTCGACCAGATCTCGCAGGTGGGCATGGGCAATCCGACCGTGCTTGCCGGCGGCATCGCCAAGGCCCTGAACACCACGGTCGCCGGTCTGTGCATCGCCATCCCGTCGCTGGTGGCCTACCGGGTATTCGAGTCCCGGGTCAACAACTTCGTGGTTGAGATCGAGCACCATGCGCTGCGCTTCGTGGAGATGCTCAAGGGCGAGCGTCAATGAACCTGCGCAACAAGCGCGGCTCCGAGGCCAGCATCGATCTGACACCCCTGGTCGACGTGGTGTTCATGCTGCTGCTGTTCTTCATGGTGACCACGAGCTTCAATGTGTCGACGAGCCTGAAACTGAACCTTCCGACCAGCCAGTCCACTGCCAAGGAGCAGGAGGCCAAGGAGGTGAAGATCCAGATCGACTCCTACGATCAGCTGTATGTCCAGGACGAGAAAGTCAGCGACGACGATCTGCGGCGGCGCATCCTGAACATCAGCAAGGGCGATCCGAACATGCGGGTGGTGATCCAGGCCGATGCCAATTCCCGCCACAAACGCCTGGTGCTGGTGCTCGATACCCTGCGTGAGCTGGGTATGGGCAAGGTCGGCATCGCCACCGTCCCCCCGGGAGGGCAATGATGCGCGTGGTCCAGAAATTCGGCGGCACCTCGGTCGGAAGCCTGGAACGCATCCGCAAGACGGCCGATATCGTCGAGCGGGAATGGAAGGAGGGCCATGAGGTGGCCGTCGTGGTGTCGGCGATGAGCGGGGAGACGAACCGCCTGCTGCAGATGGCGCGCGACCTGGATTACCGCGCGGCACCGCGCGAGCTGGATGCGCTCGTGGCCACCGGCGAAGAGGTCAGCGCCGCGCTGCTGGCCATCGAGCTGTGCCGCCGCGGTCTGAAGGCATTCTCCTACAACGGCATGCAGGTAGGCTTTCGCACCAGCAACAATTTCACACGTGCCCGTATCCGGGGCATGGATGCCGACAAGTTTCTCGCCCACATGTCCCAACGCGAGATCCCGGTGTTCACCGGTTTCCAGGGCATCGACGAGGCGGGCAACATCACGACCCTGGGCCGCGGAGGCTCCGACACCTCGGCCGTGGCGGTGGCGATCGCCCTGAAGGCGGACATCTGCGATATCTACACCGACGTGGACGGCATCTATTCCACCGATCCGCGCATCGTGCCGAAGGCGCGCAAGATCGATCGCATCAGTTTCGAGGAGATGCTGGAATTCGCCTCGCTGGGTGCGAAGGTGCTGCAGACCCGCAGTGTCGAGCTGGCGATGCGCCACAACATGCCGATTCATTTGCGGTCGAGCTTCAAGGATGTGCCGGGAACGCTGGTGACGCAGGAGGACAAGAGCATGGAACGAGCAAGTGTGACGGGCGTGGCCTACAACCGCGACGAGGCCAAGGTCACCGTGCAGGGCATCCCGGACCGTCCCGGCATCGCCGCCTCCCTGTTCGGGCCGGTGGCCGAGGCCGGGATCAATGTCGACGTGATTGTGCAGAATGTCAGCGAGCAGGGCTTTACCGACCTGACCTTCACCGTGCCGTCGGCGGACCTGGACGCGGCCCTGGAGCTGGTGCGCAAGCAGGCCGAGGCCATGGATGCGCGCAACGTGATCGGTGGCGGCGGCCTGGCCAAGGTGTCGATCATCGGGGTCGGCATGCGTTCGCATGCGGGCGTGGCCCAGAAGATGTTCGATACCCTGGCGAAGAGCGGTATCAACATCCATATGATCACCACCAGCGAGATCAAGGTGACGGTGGTGATCGCCGCCAAGGACGTGGATGCCGCCGTGCAGGCGCTGCATACGGCTTTCGGGTTGGACGTGGAGGAAAACGCCACGGTCGGCTGACGCCTGGCTTGCAAAAATCCCCCGGCCGGTCTATTCAGGCTGATAAGGGGGGGACCATGCTTGTCTTGACACGCAAGGCCGGTGAGGTGATCACGATCGGGGAGGATATCCATGTGCGCGTCCTGGCCATCAAGGGAGGGCAGGTGCGCATCGGTGTCGAGGCGCCGCGCCAGGTATCGGTGAATCGGGAGGAGGTGCTGCGCTCCAGGAGCGATTCCGTCGAACTGCAGCTGTCTCCCGCCATCGATAAGGAGTTCTGACAGAGGCGGGATATTGGCTCTTGCATGGATAATGATAATGGTTATCATTATGCCATGTCCCGACTGACTGCCCAGCGCCAGGCCATTCTCGATGTGATCAATCATTCCGATGTTCATTGGGAAGCGGAGTCGCTGGCCCGCGAACTGACGGATCGCGGGCAGTCTATCGGCATCGCCACCGTGTACCGGGGGCTGTCCGCACTCGAGGAATTGGGGCTGATCGCCAGCATCCAGTTCGGCGGCAAGAAGCGCTATGAGCGGATCGACAAGGGGCACCACGATCATCTGGTGTGCACGGGCTGCGGCTCCATTGAAGAATTCATCCATCCTCAGATCGAACGGCTGCAGCAGGCGGCAGCCGAACAGAAGGGTTTTGTCATGACCGGCCACCAGTTGGTGATTTACGGGCTGTGCCCCGCCTGCGTGGCGCGTGGTCCGGTTACGGGAGGTTAAATGGCTTCGGCGTTCATCATCATGTTTCGCGAAATGCTCGAGATGTCCATGGTGCTGGGGGTGCTGTTCGTCGTGACGCGCCCGGTGCCGGCCGCCCGGCGCTGGATATTCATCGGCACGTTTCTGGGCTTCATCGGCGCCTCCTTCGTGGCGGCGTTCATGACGGAGATGGAGGTCAGCCTGCAGGGCAATGGCGAGTTGGTGTTCGATGCCGTTACGCTGGCGCTGGCCTCGGTGATGATCGGCTGGACCGTGGTATGGATGAGCCGCCACGGCCGGGAGCTGAGCATGCGCATGCAGAAGGTCGGCCATTCGGTGGCCATCGGCGAGCTTCCGCAGACCGCCTTGATGATGGTGGCGATGACGGCGGTGATGCGCGAGGGATCCGAGGCCGTGTTCTTCATGTGGGGTGCGGCGGCTGCGGTGCCGCATGACGGCGTGAACATGACCATCGGCGGCTTCTTCGGGGCCATCGCCGCCGTGGCGCTGGGCTACGGCATGTATCGGGGCCTGCTGCGCGTGCCGGTGAACCTGATCTTCCGCGTGGTCGGCTGGCTGCTGATCCTGCTGGCATCGGGCATGGCCGGAAGGTCAGCCGGATGGCTGGTGGAGATCGGTGTGGTGCCCGGAATCATCGATCCGCTATGGGATGCCTCAAAGAGCCTTCCGAGCGATAGCGGCTGGGGCCAGTTTCTCAGTATCATGGTCGGTTACAGCGATTCGCCCAGCGCCACGCAGGTCGGCGTGTTCGTGATCAGCCTGGTGGTGATGATCTGGCTGTATCGCCACTATGCCAGACCCGCGGTGGCCAAGCCCCTAAACGAACAGGATGAAGGCCGTGCTCAGGATACCCATGGGCAGGAGGCCGGCGATCAGCCACAGGCGAGCTGAGGCGGGGGCCAGGGTAATGGCCAAGCCGAGCTTGAAGAAGGTGTTGACGGCGCAGGCGATCAGGATGGCCTGGGCGGCGATACCCGTCGACAGACCGGCGGCGCTGCTGACGGTCAGGGTGATCGGATCGACGTCGCTGATGCCTGATGCCGCCGCCACGATCAGGATGCCGCTGTTGCCCAGATAATGCTGGGCGATCTTGGCCATGAACACCACCAGGGCATAGAACATCCCGAATCCCATGGCCGTGCGCATCGACAGCGGGTTCATCGGCGTATGCCCGTGATGCTCGGCCTGCGATTCGCGCCCCCCGCGCATCCATACGATGCCGACGCTGATCAGGCCGATGGCCATGATGACGCCGATCGGCACCAGCAGCCGGGCGCTGAGCTCGGGGTTGAACAGCAGCGTCAGCCCCATCACGCGCGGGAACATGGTGCCGCAGGCCAGCACGATGGCGAGCACGCAGCCGGACTGCAGCGTCGGCTGCATGCGGTTCAGGCGGGACATGGCCAGCGTGACCGCCGTGCTTGAGGCCAGCCCGCCGAGGATGCCGGTCAGGCCGAGGCCGCGGTTGCGCCCGAGCAGCTTCATGGCGGCGTAGGCCGTGAAGCCGATGCCCGAGATCAGCACCACCATCAGCCAGATACGTCTCGGATTGAACGCCGCATAGGGACCGTAGGCATGGTCCGGCAGCAGCGGCAGCACGATCACGGTGATGATCAGAAACTGCACCGCCTGTTCGAGATCCGTGGCCGATAGCGCATAGGAAAAACGGTGCAGGATGCGCTTGAACTGCAGCAGGGCGAGGATGACAATGCCCACGATGATGGCTGGCTGGGAATAGCCGAGGCCGGTCAGGGTGCCGAGGATATAGGTGGCGATCAGCGCCGCCTCGGTGGTGAAGCCCTTGTCCGTCTCCGATGCCTCGCTGATCTCGCGGTAGCCGACGATGGAGATGGCAGCCACGAAGGCGAAGCCGATGCCGATCGCCCACGGCATGATGGCGGGAGGCAGCCAGGTGGCCAGGTTGCCGCACAGCGCGACGATGGTGAAGGTGCGCACGCCGGCCGCGGATGCCGCCGGGCGCTTTTTCTTGTCCCCATCGGCCTTCTTGTGATGCCCGCGATCGTATTCGCGCTGGATACCGAGCATCAGGCCGATGCCCAGCGCCGCCATGGTGTGCAGCAGCAGGGTCAGTTGTGCATCCATGCCGCCAGTCTAGCAACCGCCGTGTGCGGGGGAATCAAAAAGCAGAGCGTGCTTCCCCCGAGGCCCGGGGTTCAAGGCGAATTGACTTTGCACATGCAATAGACCATATGAGCCATGGGGGATAAGCTGAACGGCGATGGTATGACGAGAGGGGAGATTGAATGGATGCGAGGTTCGATGATCCCTATGGCGAGGCCGCCGGGCGCGTCTTGCGTCCGTTGCAGAGGCAGATCGCCGAGTTGGCCATGGCCGTTTCCAATGACTTCTACGATGAACTCACCGGCAGGAGTGAAACGGCCAGGATTCTGAATCGGCTCACGGCGGACGGCTTCGCCCGGTTGAAGCAAAGCCAGGCCAGGCACGTGATGATGTTGCTGGATCCTGATCTGACGCAGAAGGCTCATCGCGCGGCATCCGAGCATGTCGGCCTGGTCCATGCCATGGTGGGCCTGGATATCCTGTGGCTGGTCGAGGCATACACGCTGTATCAGAACGAGATCTACACGATGCTTCGCGATCAGGTTCCGGATGCCGAGTCCCGGGAGATGTTCATGCGCATCCTTTCCCAGCGCATCCTGCGGGATCAGGTCGCACAGGTGTCCAGCTACCGGCAGCTGGACATGCAAGTCGCCCTGGCCTTTACCCAGATCGATTATTGCGTGATGTCGGCCTCCAATCTGCCGGACCTGGAACGGGGCATACTGGATATCGTTTGCGGGCTTGAGGGTGGAATATCCGGCTTCGTGGCGCGCCCGGATGCCGTGGGGCAGCTTCAGATCGTGGAATCCCACGGCTCCACAGCCGAACGGTATCAAACGGCGATGGAGGCGGGGGACATTCCCTGGATCAGCATCGATCCCGATCAGGCGTCGGGGATGGGCCCCGGTGGCCGTGCATGGCGCAGCGGGGAGATCATCGTTTCGGATGCCTGGAACCTGGATGCCGACACCACGCCATGGCGAAAGGTGGGGCTCGAGCTCGGGTTCCGTGCGAGTGCGGCCGTGCCGTTGTTCGATGAGAACGGACAATCCATCGCTGAGCTGAGCCTGTACAGCGCCTGGCCCGGCTATTTCTCGACGACGCGCATCTATGGCTTCCTGCGCCACGTTCAGCAGGTCATGAGCGTGGGTCTGCAAAGGCTCGTGCATGCCCCGGCCATTCCGATACGCAGGCAACGAACCTACCGGCGGATGCTGGATGAGAAGCGCGTGGTGATGCACTACCAGCCGATCATCAGTCTCAAGGACGGCAGCCTGAGCAAGCTGGAGGCGCTGGCACGTTTGCAAGGCCAGGACGGCTCGCTGATCTACCCGCAGCGTTTCCTGCGGGCCTTGGGACGGGATGAATTGCTGCATCTGTTCAGGCGTGGCCTGGAGCAGGCATGTGCCGATTGCCATGCCTTCGAGGTCCAGGGGCTCAACATCCAGATCGCCATCAACTTTCCAACCGACGGTTTTGACGATGCCCGCTATGAGCAGGCGTTGTTCCAGATATTGGAAGACAGCGGATTGCCCAAAACACGCATACGGCTCGAGGTGCTGGAAACCCAGGATGTCGGGGGCGTCGGCACACATCGGGCCTTCATCCAGCGCTTGCGCAATGCCGGCATCCAGGTCTCCCAGGACGATCTCGGCTCCGGGCACAGCTCGTTGCTGCGCCTGGACCAATATCCATTCGACGAGGTCAAGATCGATCAGGGATTGGTGCGCAGTGCGCTGCGCAACCCGGAGCGTGCGCTGGCATTCATTCTTTATCTCACCCGGCTTGCGCATGCCTTCAATATCTCCGTTACCGTGGAAGGCCTGCAGAATCCGGGCATGCTCGAGGCCGCGGCCATCCTCGGTGCGGATTTCGGCCAGGGTTACGGGATCGCCAAGCCCATGCCGGCTTCGGAGATCGCCGCCTGGTATCGGAACTACAGCTATCCGATACGGCATCAGAACCCAAGCACGGCCCTTGGCGCCATGGCCGGTTATCTATTGTGGGACCTGCAGTTGGCGACCATCTCCGAGCATCCCGACTCGATCGAGAAATTCGTGGGCGCGAAGGCCATGGTCGACGAATTCATCAACAGCAATAACCTGCAGGACAGTCCGCTGGACCGGCTTTTGAAGATGAACCATGAACTGGCCTTTGTGCGCAACAATCGGGATGAATGGACCAGTTCGGTCCGCGCCCAGGTGCTGGAGGAACTGACCCGCTACTGGCTAGACGTCGCAGGGGAATGATGGCCCCCGCATGCCGAAGCGACGGTCAATCGCTTTTTTCCGTCGGCTTGCTCTCGTATTCCTCTTTCAGCCGTTCCAGGTGGCCGTAGATCACCAGCTTGTCTCCTTCCTCGACCGGCTCCTGCATCTGCCGGGCGGGCAGCCAGCCCTTGCCGCGCTCGACACCGAGGATCAGTGAATCCTTCCTTGCCCTGCCGATCTGTATGATCGACTTGCCGAGCAGCTGGGAGTCGGGGCCGATCTCCAGCTTGGCCAGGCCGTAGCCCTCGGCCAGGTGCAGCAGCTCCTCGACCGCTTCGTACTCCAATGACAGGCGCCGCCGCAGATAGTTCTCGACGAAGCCCTCCCAGCGCTGCATCAGGCCGGTGGAGCGGGCGATCAGGTAGATGACGAGCAGGCCCACCACGAGCAGCAGCACGGTGCGCGGCAGATCCTTCGCGGAGCTGGTGGCCACCGAGCTGGTGGCGCTGACGATCACCGCGGCGATGCCGGCATAGCCGCCGATCATCAACGTGCTGATGATCTTGCGGCGCGTCGGGTGGTTGACCACCTTCTCGGCCTCGCGGGTGGTGAAGCCGGTGGCGGTGAAGGCGGACAGCGCCTGGAACTTGGCCTGCTCGTAGTGCATGCCGGTCATCATCAGGGCGATGGCGCCGGCACGCACGAACAGCATGGAGATCAGGATGGCCAGCAGGGTGGGGGCGAGGAAATAGAAACCTTCCATGTCAGCCCCGGTCAACGGGCCAGGGGTCCGTTTTCCCGGCGCGATTCACGATCGGCGGCAATGAAACCCTTCCCCACGGCATGCAGGCAGTATAGCCCAAGGCGGGTGGCGAAAACAAAAAGGGAAGGCCTCGGCCTTCCCTTTGAATCGTGGGTGTCTCCCGGCTTAACGCTTGGAGAACTGCGGGGCGCGACGGGCCTTCTTCAGGCCGTACTTCTTGCGCTCCACCGTGCGGGCGTCGCGGGTCAGGTAACCGGCCTGCTTCAGCTCCGGGCGCAGCCCAGCATCATAGGCGATCAGGGCGCGGGCCAGACCGTGGCGCACGGCGCCGGCCTGACCGGAGAAGCCGCCGCCGAACACGTTGACCGTGACATCCAGGCGGCCGCTCATCTGGGTCTTGGAAAGCGGGGCCAGGGCCTCCTGGCGGATGATCTCGACGGGGAAGTAATCCTCGATATCGCGGCCGTTGACCTTCACCAGGCCCTTGCCCGGCTTGATGATCACGCGCGCCACACTGCTCTTGCGGCGGCCGGTTCCACGATGCTGCGTTTGTGCCTGTGCCATGTTGGGTCCTCTTTCTTAATCCAGGTTCAGTGTCTGGGGCTTCTGGGCGGCGTGCGGATGCTCGCTGCCGGCATAGATCTTCAGCTTGCTCAGCATGGCCCGGCCCAGCGGATTCTTCGGCATCATGCCCTTGACCGCGCTCTCGATGATGCGCTCCGGGTGCGTGGCGCGCATCTCGGCCAGCGGGGTGCTCTTCAGGCCGCCGATATAACCGGTATGGCGATGATAGATCTTCTTCTCTTCCTTGCCGCCGGTGACGCGCACCTTCTCGGCATTGATGACGATGATATGGTCGCCGCAGTCGGCGTGCGGGGTGTACTGCGGGCGATGCTTGCCGCGCAGGATGGTGGCGATCTTCGTGGCCAGGCGGCCGAGCACGACATCGCTGGCATCGATGACATACCAGTTGCGCTCGATATCTCCGGGGCGGACGGTCCAGGTACGCATGCTGTATTTACTCCATTCCGGCTAATCAGTAAGGCGGCGCAGTATATGCCCGCGGGGATTGATGTCAAACGCATCCGGGCGTTCCATGGCGGGCGTCCGAGGTTGTCGGAATAGCACTCGTGATGATAGAGTGCCAGCCCGGTCCGCAACGGGCTGTTCGGGTGCCGGCCGGCATCGGTGCCGGCGCGATTCTTGAGATGGAGCTGCAGGAGCGAATGCCGTCGTGAAACAGCGTCACGAGTACATCCTCGGTGAGGTGGTCAAGGCCTATCTGGATACCGGCCTGCCCGTCGGATCGCGCCTGGTCTCCGAACAGGGGGGTACCGACCTGAGCCCGGCGACGATCCGCAACGTGATGAACGATCTGGAGCGGGCGGGACTGCTCTATTCCCCGCACACCTCCGCCGGGCGCGTACCCACCGACACCGGCCTGCGCTATTTCGTCGACAGCCTGATGGTGGTCGACAGCGATATCCATGCGCGCCTGGACGCGGAGGTGGCGCAGAGCCTGGCGGGGGCGGCCGATACCAAGGGCGTGCTGAGGCGCGCCAGTGACGAGTTGGCCAGCCTGACCCACTTCGCGGGGCTGGTGACGGTCCACGAGAAGCGCATCCGCCAGGTCCGCAGCATCAGCCTGATCCCGGTGTCCTCCGAGCGCATCCTGGCGGTCATCGTCTCCGATGCCGGCGAGGTGCAGAACCGGCTGCTGGTGCGCCCGCCGCGGATGGACGACGCGGCCCTGGCCCTGGCTTCCGGGCAGCTCAACGATCTTCTGCACGACTGCAGCCTGGCCGAGATGCGCCGGCGCCTGATCCGCGAGATGGAGGCCGATCGCCTGAAGGTGCGCGAACTGATCGAGGCGCTGAAGAACTGGGCCGAGGCGGCGGAGACCGAGGAACCCGAGATCTTCGTGCGCGGACAGCCGCAGCTGCTCGAGTTCCCGGAGATCGGCATGCTCGATACGGTGCGCTCGCTGATGGCGGCCTTCGAGGAGAAGGAGCACCTGCTGGATCTGGTCAACGAGGTCGAGCGGACGGAGACCGGCGTGAAGATTTTCATCGGGCGCGAGCATGCGCTGGTGAACATGGAGCAGATATCGATGGTGCTGGCCCGCTATCGCGGGGCCGAGAACGTCGTGGGCACGCTCGGCGTCATTGGTCCGAGGCGCATGCATTACGACCGCGTGCTGCCCATCGTCGATTGCACGGCCCGCTGGGTCAGCCGCGTGTTAGGAGGGCAGCTGTGACGGACAAGCGCAAGGACAAGGCAAGGCCGGAGGCAGCTGCCGAGGGCGCGGAGGCCCAGGAGGCCCTGCAGGCGAGAATCGCCGAGCTCGAGGGTGAGCTGCAGCAGGCACGCGAGGATGTGCTGCGCGCCCATGCCGAGATGGAGAACGTGCGCAAGCGGGCCAGCCGCGAGGTCGAGGACGCGCGCCGCTTTGCCATCGAGAAGTTCGCGGTGGCCCTGCTCGATGTGGTCGACAACCTGGAGCGGGCCCTGGCGGTGCCGGAGGGCAACGAGAAGGCGCTGCGCGATGGCGTGAAGCTGACGCTGGACAGCTGGATGGCCACGATCGGCCGCTTCGGCATCCAGCGCGTCGAGGCCGAGGGTACGGCCTTCGATCCGCACCATCACGAGGCGCTGGCGCATGTGCCGCACGAGGCCGAGGAGGGCACCGTGGTGGCCCAGCACGTGGCGGGCTACCTGTTGAACGGCCGCCTGATCCGGCCGGCCAAGGTGCTGGTGTCGCGCGGCAAGGACGAGGGCGAAGCCGGGGCTTGAATCCCGGGAGACCTGTCCCCATACAGTCAGTGAAGCGCAGTTTGCGGCGGCATCATTTCTAATGCGAATGGAGAAGAGACATGGCAAAGGTAATCGGTATTGATCTGGGCACCACGAACTCGTGCGTCGCCTACATGGAGGGCAGCACGCCGAAGGTGATCCCGAACAGCGAGGGCGAGAACACGACGCCGTCGATCGTGGCGTTTGCCAAGAACGACGAGCGCCTCGTCGGCAGCCCGGCCAAGCGCCAGATGGTGACCAATCCGGAGCGCACCTTCTATGCCGTCAAGCGCCTGATCGGCCGCAAGTTCGACGCCAAGGAGGCGCAGCACCACAAGGAGCTCGTTCCCTATCCGGTGGTCAAGGCCGACAACGGCGACGCCTGGGTGCAGCTGGACGGCAAGAAGATGAGCCCGCAGGAGATCAGCGCCATCGTGCTGCAGAAGATGAAGAAGACGGCCGAGGACTTCCTGGGCGAGAAGGTGACGGATGCGGTGATCACCGTGCCGGCCTATTTCAACGACTCCCAGCGTCAGGCGACCAAGGATGCCGGTGCCATCGCCGGCCTGAACGTGCTGCGCATCATCAACGAGCCGACCTCCTCGGCCCTGGCCTACGGTCTGGACAAGGACAAGGAGAACCACCTGATCGCCGTCTATGACCTGGGTGGCGGCACGTTCGACATCTCGATCCTGGAGATCGGTGACGGCGTGTTCGAGGTCAAGTCCACCAATGGCGACACCTTCCTGGGCGGCGAGGACTTCGACCGCGTGCTGATCCAGTACCTGGCCGACGAGTTCAAGAAGGACAGCGGCATCGACCTGACCAAGGACAAGCTGGCCCTGCAGCGCCTGAAGGAGGCCGCGGAGAAGGCCAAGATCGAGCTGTCCTCCGGCCAGCAGACCGAGGTCAACCTGCCGTTCATCACCGCCGATGCCTCGGGTCCGAAGCACCTGCAGGTGACGGTGACGCGCGCCAAGCTCGAATCCCTGGTATCCGATCTGGTCGAGCGCACCATCGCGCCGTGCAAGCAGGCGCTGAAGGATGCCGGCGTGTCCGCCTCCGAGATCCACGAGGTGGTGCTGGTCGGCGGCATGACCCGCATGCCGCTGGTGCAGAAGCGTGTGCAGGAGTTCTTCGGCCGTGAGCCGCACAAGGGCGTGAACCCGGACGAGGTGGTGGCCATCGGCGCCGCCATCCAGGGCGCGGTGCTGACCGGCGAGGTCAAGGACGTGCTGCTCTTGGACGTGACGCCCCTGTCGCTGGGCATCGAGGTCGAGGGCGGGCTGTTCAACAAGATCATCGAGAAGAACACGACGATCCCGACCAAGAAGAGCCAGACCTACACCACGGCCGCCGACAACCAGACGGCGGTGACCATCAAGGTGGCGCAGGGCGAGCGCGACATCTTCTCGGCCAACAAGCAGCTCGGCCTGTTCAACCTCGAGGGCATCGCCCCGGCGCCGCGCGGCATGCCGCAGATCGAGGTGACCTTCGATATCGACGCCAACGGCATCATGCACGTGTCCGCCAGGGACAAGGGCACCGGCAAGGAGACCTCGATCCGCATCGAATCGGGCTCCGGCCTGTCCAAGGACGAGATCGAGCGCATGCAGAAGGATGCCGAGTCCCATGCCGAAGAGGATCGCGTGCAGAAGGAGAAGATCGAGACCAAGAACCGCGCCGACGCGCTGGTCTACTCCACCGAGAAGGCCCTGAAGGAACACGGCGACAAGGTGGACGAGGCGACCCGCAAGGCCATCGAGGAGTCCCTCGAGGAGCTGAAGAAGGCGATCGCCGGCGGCGACACCGAGGCCATCAAGAA
The DNA here is from genome assembly GCA_035576305.1 of Mariprofundaceae bacterium. Classification (GTDB taxonomy): domain Bacteria; phylum Pseudomonadota; class Zetaproteobacteria; order Mariprofundales; family Mariprofundaceae; genus DATLWN01. Next base: position 2,646 of record DATLWN010000224.1, on the reverse strand, counting down.
GGCCGAGGAGGATCTCGCCACCAAGTCGCAGAAACTGGGTGAGGCCGTGTACCAGCATATGCAGCAGGAGGGCCAGGCCCAGGGCGGTGAGGGCTCCCAGCAGGCCTCCGGCGGCGGTTCGTCCGACGATGTGGTCGATGCCGAGGTCGTGGACGACCAGCACAAGAAATAAGCCCTGATGAGGGCTGGCGCGGGAGCAGGGTGGCATCGCTCTGCTCCCGTTGCTTTGCCGGTGTGACGAAGAATGCAGAGGGGGTAACGAGGGTACAGCGATGGCATCCAAGCGCGACTATTACGACATCCTGGGGGTGGCCAAGGACGCGGATTTGAACGCGATCAAGCGCGCCTACCGCAAGCTGGCCATGCAGTACCATCCGGACCGCAATCCGGACGATAAGGAGGCGGCCGAGCGCTTCCGCGAGGTCACCGAGGCCTACGAGGTGCTGTCCGACAAGGACAAGCGCGCCCGCTACGATCAGTACGGCCATGCCGGCGTCGATGCCCAGATGCAGGATTTCTGGGGCCACGGCGGCTTCCAGGACTCGCATGCCTTCCGCGATTTCGGCGACATGTTCGGCGATGTGTTCGGCGATCTGTTCGGCTTCGGTGGCGGCGGCGGGCGCATGAGCAATCGCGGCGCCGATCTGCGTTACGACCTGAGCCTGAGCCTCGAGGAGGCGGCAGCCGGTCGCGAGGTGGAGCTCGACATCCCGAAACAGGTGGAGTGCGAGACCTGCAAGGGTTCCGGGGCCCGCCCCGGCACGCATCCGGTGCCGTGTTCGACCTGTGGCGGCCACGGCCAGGTGCAGATGACGCAGGGCTTCTTCGCGGTGCGCCGCACCTGCCCGGCCTGTCACGGGCGCGGCGTGCGCATCGAATCGCCCTGCACGGATTGCGGCGGTACCGGCCGGGTGCGCAAGCAGCACAAGCTGAAGGTGCGCATCCCGGCGGGCGTCTACGACGGGGCGCAGGTGCGGGTCGGCGGCCAGGGCGAGGCCGGCCTGCAGGGCGGCCCTTCCGGCGATCTGTACATCGTGGTGTCGCTGAAGAGCCACCCGATCTTCGAACGGGAGGGTCCTGACCTGCATTGCACGATGCCCATCACCTTCCCGCAGGCGGCCCTGGGTGCGGAGGTGGAGGCCCCGACGCTGACCGGCCGCGTCAAGATCCGCATCCCGGCGGGCTCGGACGACGGCAAGATTTTCCGCCTGAAGGGGCACGGCGTGCTGGATCTGCGCACCGGCCACAAGGGCGATCTGTATGTGAAGACGCGCATCGCCGTGCCGCGCAAGCTGACGGCGAAGCAGGAGGCGTTGCTGCGCGAGTTCGCCCAGGTGACGGGCGACGACGTGTATCCGGAACGCTCGTCGTTCCTCGATAAGGCCAAGAAATTCTGGGATGATCTGGCCGGGGAGGTCAAATGATGCGCGTGATCGTGACGGGCGCCTCCGGGCGCATGGGCCGGATGCTGGTGCGGGCAGTCAGCGAGGCCGAAGGTGCCGAGCTGGTCGGGGCCACCGAGCAACCAAGCTCGGTTTGGCTGGGACGGGATGCCGGCACGCTGGCGGGCCTGCCCGAACTCGGGGTGACGCTCGTCGATGCGCTCAGTGCCTGCCCCGAAGCGGATGTCATCATCGATTTCACGGCACCGCAGGCCACGCTGTCCCACGCGGCCTTTGCCGCCGGGCGCGGCATGCGCATGGTCATCGGCACCACCGGCTTCGAGCCGGAGATGTTGGCCGAACTGAAGAAGACACTGGCCGGGGTGCCGGTGGTGATGGCGGCCAATTACTCGGTCGGCGTCACGCTGGCGCTGGAGCTGATCCGCAAGGCGGCATCGGTGCTCGGCCCCGAATACGATGCCGAGATATTCGAGGCGCACCACCGCCACAAGGTCGATGCCCCGTCCGGTACGGCGCTGGCCATGGGCCATGCGCTGGCCGACGGGCGCGGTGTGAATATCGCGGAGAAGGCCGTCTATGCCCGCGAAGGATACACCGGCGCCCGGGAGCAGGGCTCGATCGGGTTCTCGGTGGTGCGCGGCGGCAATATCGTCGGTGAGCACAAGGCGATGTTCATCGCCGATGAGGAGCGCGTGGAGATCAACCATATCGCGTCCGACCGCATGGTGTTCGCGCGCGGCGCGGTGCGCGCCGCCTCCTGGCTGATGGATCAGAAGCCCGGCTGGTACGATATGCGCGATGTGCTCAATCTCAGGGGCTGACGATCCCTGCATGCCACGCGAGCGGGAAACGCTTGCGACTGCCCTGCCCAGGCGCTAGACCATGAGCATGAGTGATTCCTCTTTCCGCGACATCACCGTCATCGGGGCAGGCCCCGTCGGCATGTACGCCGTGTTCTGCGCGGCCATGCAGGATCTGGGTTGTCATCTGGTCGACGCCCTGCCCGAGCTCGGCGGCCAGCTGGCCGCGCTGTACCCGGACAAGCCGATCTACGATCTGCCGGGCTTCCCCGACATCCTGGCCGGCGAGTTCTGCGAGCACCTGAAGCAGCAGATGCAGCCGGCCCGGCCGAATACGGTGCTGGGCGAGCGCGTCCTCAGCATCGACGGCGAGCCCGGCGCCATGCGCTGCCATACCGATGCGGGCCGGGTGCTGGAATCCGCGGCCGTGCTGCTGGCCGGCG
>DATLWN010000223.1:0-4933 GCA_035576305.1 Mariprofundaceae bacterium | reverse complement strand
GCAGGCCCTGGCGGCGCTGACCGCCGAGTCGATCCATTTGAAGAACGGCCGCCTGCTTTGGGCCGATGCGAAGAGCAATGTCCAGATCGAATTGACCGACCTCGATCTGCAGGTCGACGACGTCAGCCTGGATCAGCCGTTCGGGTTCAGCCTTTCCGGCAACGCCGCCGCCGGCGGCAGCTTCACCGTGGACGGCAAACTCGGTCCCATCGGCAAGCTGGGCTCCTTCGACATGGCCCGTCTGCCGGTCCAGCTGCACGTGAAGGGCGGGAATCTGTCCCTGAAGCCGTTCCGCTCCGTCCTCGCGTCCTGGCCTGCCCAGCTCGGTTCCCCCGATCAGGCGGCATTGGGCATGGATGCCCAGTTCGAGCAGCGTCCGGACGGCGTGCGGGTGACGACCGGCGGCGTGAGCCTGAGTGCCGGCTATCCCCTGGCCGCGCAATGGAAGATCGAGATGCCCGACCTGCAGACGATGAAGCTGGAGCAGATGCAGCTGGCGGTCGATGGCAAGGATATGCTCGATGCCAGCGGCAGTATCGGCAAGCTGATGGACAGCCCGTCCTACCAGTTCACGCTGAACAGCGGTGAACTGACCCGCAAGTGGCTGGCGGGCCTGGTGCCGGCATTGAACGACATGTATGCCGGCAATCCCGCGCCGTGGCGGAGCATCAAGCTCGGCGCCATCGTCAGCGGCGATACGAACGGGCTGGATGTCCGCGACCTGAAGCTGATGCTGGACAACGATCTGGTGCAGGCCTCCGGCACCGTGACGTTCGGGCGGGCACCGAGCATCCTGCTCAGGATCGCGGCCAACGATCTGCATGCCGATCCCTGGCTGCCGCAGCCGAAGCAGTCCACGGCCCAGCCCGCGAGCGCTTCCCAGGCTGCTGCGCCCGGCGCTGCCAATGCCGTGGAGCCGGACCTCCGCTTTCTGGCGCCCTGGGACATCAATGCCCAGCTGCAGGTCGAGCGGCTTCTGCTCAAGGGGCTCGAGTTCGGGCACCTGCGTGCCCGGCTCGTCGCCCACGGCGGTACGTTCGATCTGAATCCCTTCCGTTTCGAGCTGTCCGGCGGTCAGGTCAGCGAGCATGCCGTGCTCAACGTCAGGGCATATCCGGTGCAGTGGAGCGAATCGGCCCGTTTGAGCGGTGTGCAGATCGGACCGGTGCTGAAGGCGCTGGCCGGCACCGACATGCTGGAGGGCACGCTGCAGATGGAGTCCGATACCAAGGCGACGGGCCTGTTGTCGGCGAATGCCACGCGTGCGCTGAACGGTCGCGGCCACGTGTTGCTCACCGACGGCATGGTGCGCGGCTTCAATATCGCCGCGGCCATGCGCAACCTGGGCGGGCCGCAGGCGAATACGCCCCAGAGCACCGACTTCTCGCAGCTTTCCGGCAGCTATGTGCTGGTCAACGGCGTGGCGAGCAACGACGACCTGTTCCTGGCCTCGCCGCTGTTGCGCCTTACCGGCAAGGGCAAGGTCAATCTGGTCGACAAGACGATGGACTACCATGTGAAGCCGACACTGGTCGGCACCCTGGTCGGCCAGGGTGATACCGTGACGGCGCGCAAGGGGCTGTCGGTGCCGCTGGTGATCACCGGTTCGTTCAGCCAGCCCAAGGTGCGCCCGGACATCGCCGGCACCGTGATCGAGAACCTGAAACAGGGCGGTGGCCTGGGCGGTTTGCTGAAGGGTGCGCAGCCGCAACAGCCGGCCCCGGACAACACGCAACAACCGAAGAAGGAAACGGCCCCGCCGCCCCAGCAGCAGCTGAAGAAGGCGATCGAGGGCCTGTTGCCGCGTTTCTAGCCGGATGATCGGGGATGCGCGTGTTCGAACGCTTGCGTCTCGATCCGGAACGGCCGCAGAGCCGGCTGGTTCGCCGTGCCGCCGATCTGTTGCGGCAGGGGGTGTTCGCGGCCGTGCCGACCGATACGACCTATACCCTGATGTGCGCACCGGAGGCTTTTAAGGCCCAGGGCGATATCCGCCGCCTGCGCGCCCTGGATGACCGGCACCTGTGGTCGCTGGTCTGCAGTGATCTTTCCCAGGCATCCCGGTACGTGAAGATGGACAATGCGGCCTACCGTATCGTTCGCCATCATCTGCCCGGCCCCTACACCTTCATTCTGCCGGCGGCCTCGGCGCTGCCCAGGCGCATCTTCGGCCGGCGCCGGGACGTGGGCATCCGCATTCCCGAGCATCCGGTCTGCCGCATGCTGCTCGACGAGTTCGGTGAGCCCCTGGTGGCGACGACCCTGCAGTTTGCCGGCGATGATACGGCCGAGACCGATCCGGAGCGCATCGTGGGAAGGTTAAGGGGGAATGATTGCGTCGTGCTCGATGTTGGTTGGGGGGGTATGGTGCCGACCACCGTCGTCGACCTGTGCGGCACCGCGCCCGATCTGATCCGGCATGGTGCAGGGGAATGGCCGGTCTAAACGAAGGGTTGAGATCGGGGTCGGGAACGGTTACTTGTTCGTGTGGATCGCAAAGGAGGAGACATTGAGGAGAAAGAGAGCAAAAGAATCAACGGGCGCTGCAATGAGCGTGGAGGAGCGCAAGGCGGCGAGTTCGCTGGCAGGCATCTTCGGCCTGCGCATGCTGGGTCTCTTCCTGATCCTGCCGGTATTCTCGACCTATGCGCACGGACTGCAGGGAGCGCACGAACACCCGGAACTGGTGGGCATCGCGCTGGGGGCCTACGGCCTGACCCAGGCGATATTGCAGATCCCGTTCGGCATGATATCCGACAGGCTCGGGCGCAAGCCTGTCATCGCCTTCGGCATGCTGCTGTTCGCCATCGGCAGCGTCGTGGCGGCGATGTCGCATACCATCACCGGCGTGCTGATCGGGCGGGTGATCCAGGGCTCGGGCGCCGTGGCGGCCGCGGTCATCGCCCTGACGGCCGACCTGACGCGTGAGGAGGTCCGGACCAAGGCCATGGCCATGATCGGCATGACCATCGGCGTGTCCTTTGCGATTTCGATGGTGCTGGGGCCGCTGCTCGATCGCTGGATTCACGTGTCCGGCATATTCTGGCTGACGGCGGTGCTGGCGATCGGCTCGATCCTTTTCCTGTACATGGTCGTGCCCGAGCCCAAGAAGCTGATGCACCACCGCGATGCCGAGGTGACGCCCTCGCTGTTCGGCGACGTGCTGCGCGACGGCAACCTGCTCAGGCTGGATGCCGGGGTGTTCATCCTGCACGCGGCGCTGACGGCGCTGTTCGTGGTGCTGCCGCTGGTGCTGGCCGACCCGCAATTCCACCTGCTGAAGCAGACCAACCAGTGGATGCTCTACCTGCCGGTGATGCTGTTCGCCTTCGTGTTCATGGTGCCCCTGATCATCATCGCCGAGAGCCGGCGCAAGATGAAGCAGATCTTCTCGCTGTCGATCGCGCTGCTGGCCGCGGCCTGCGTGCTGCTGGCCACGTCGCATCATTCGCTGCTGTGGATCGGCGTGGCGCTGCTGGTGTTCTTCACCGGCTTCAACACGCTGGAGGCGAGCCTGCCGTCGCTGATCTCCAAGTACGCGCCGGCCGGCGCCAAGGGCACGGCCGTGGGCGTGTATAACAGCTGCGAGTTCTTCGGCGCCTTCGCCGGCGGCGTGCTGGGCGGATTCATCTACGACCCCGCCAAGGAGAATTACGCCACGGTGTTCCTGGTCGTCGCGGCACTGTTCGTGCTGTGGCTCCTGATCGCGCTGACCATGAAGCAGCCGCCGTACCTGTCGACGCGCATGCTGCACGTCGAGGCCAGCGATCCGGAGGCGATCCGTGCCATCGAGCAGCGCCTGCGCGCCCTGGCCGGCGTGGCCGAGGCGGTGGTCGTCGTCGAGGAGCAGGCGGTGTACTGCAAGGTCGACAGCAAGGTCGTCGACGAACAGGCTTTGGCGGCCGCGGCGGCCGCCTAGCAGGGGCGACGGCCGAGAGGGAGGGCATGGGTACGCGATCCTCAGCGTCCTACATCAATCATTCCGCGCTCGGGATCGTGTTCCTGACGGTCTTTCTGGACCTGCTCGGGTTCGGCATCGTGCTGCCGCTGATGCCCATCTATGCCCAGCTGCCGCAGTTCCATGCCACGAGCACCGAGATCGGCTGGCTGATGGCGGTCTATTCGCTGATGCAGTTCATCTTCGCCCCCGTCTGGGGACGGTTGTCGGACCACGTCGGGCGCAAGCCGATCCTGATCATCGGCCTGTTCGGTTCCGCCGCCGCCCATCTGGTGTACGGCCTGGCCGGCTCGCTGCCGGTGCTGTTCCTGGCCAGGATGGTGGCGGGCGTGGCCGGGGCCAATCTGGCAACGGCGCAGGCGGTGGTAGCCGATGTCACCAGCCCCGACAAGCGGGCGGCCGGCATGGGCATGATCGGTGCGGCCTTCGGCCTGGGCTTCGTGGTCGGGCCGGCGCTGGGCGGCCTGCTGTCCGGCCCCGACTTCGGCAACCACCCGGAATACGCGCCGTATGCGGCGGCGCTGCTGTGCTTTATCAACGGTGCCATGGGCATGCTGCTGCTGCCGGAGACCCGCCAGACCGGAGGGCAGCGCAGGCAATGGATATCACCGTTCTCGATCGAACCCTGGCGGCTGGCGTTCTTCCACCCGCTGGTGGGCATGCTGCTGCTGGTCAGCATGCTGCTGGTCACCGGCTTTGCCGGCTTCGAGGTGGCCCTGCCGCTGTACGGCAAGCTGAAGCTCGGCTGGTCCCTGACCACGGTCGGCTATTTCTTCGCCTATGTCGGCGTGCTGATCACGGTGGTGCAGGGGCTGTTGGTGCGGCGCGTCGTGCCGCGGCTGGGCGAGGTGCGGACGGCCAAGGCCGGCTTCGCGCTGCTGATCCTGGCCTTTGCCCTGCTCGCGGCCGCTCCCGGTCTGGGCATGCTGCTGCTGATCGCGGTGCCGTTGACGGTCGGCTTCGGCCTGCTGACCC
>DATLWN010000222.1:0-6482 GCA_035576305.1 Mariprofundaceae bacterium | reverse complement strand
GTGAAACAGGATTACGCCGAGGCCGCCAAATGGTACCGCCAGGCCGCGAAGCAGGGCAATGCCCAGGCTCAGAATGAGCTGGGGCGGCTTTACGACGATGGCCAGGGCGTGAAACGGGACTACGCCGAGGCCGCCAAATGGTATCGCCAGGCCGCGGAGCAGGGCTATGTCCTGGCGCAATACAATCTCGGCGTGGATTACGATCAGGGCGAAGGCGTCAAACAGGACTATGCCGAGGCCCTCAAGTGGTACCGCCAGGCCGCGGCGCAGGGCAATGCCCAGGCGCAGAACAACCTGGGCTCCCTCTATGAAAACGCCCAGGGCGTCAAACAGGACTACGCCGAGGCCGCCAAGTGGTACCGCCTGGCCGCAAATCAGGGCGTTGCCATCGCACAGAACAGCATGGGAAGGCTTTATGACGGAGGCCTGGGCGTGAAGCAGGACTACGCCGAGGCCGCCAAGTGGTACCGCCTGGCCGCAGAGCAGGGGGATGCCCGGGCTCAGTACAACCTCGGCCTGGATTACGCCAGCGGCGTGGGCGTGAAGCAGGATTATGCCGAGGCCCTCAAGTGGTATCGCCAGGCCGCGGCGCAGGGCTATGCCGAGGCGCAGAACAACCTGGGAGCGCTCTACGACAATGCCAAGGGCGTGAAGCAGGACTACGCCGAGGCCGCTAAGTGGTACCGCCTGGCCGCCGCGCAGGGCAACGCCCAGGCGCAGAACAACCTGGGAGCACTCTACGACAACGGCCTGGGTACGAAGCAGGACTACGCCGAGGCCGCCAAATGGTACCGCAAGGCCGCCGTGCAGGGCTTTTCCAGCGCCCAGTACAACCTGGGAGCGCTCTACGATCAGGGGCATGGCGTCAAACGGGATTACGCCGAGGCCCTCAAGTGGTACCGCCTGGCCGCCGAACAGGGGGATGCGCAGGCGCAGAACAACCTGGGTGCGCTCTACGACAATGGCCAGGGCGTAGCGCAGGATTACGCCAAAGCGGCCGAGTGGTATCGCAAGGCCGCCGAGCAGGGCCTCCCCCTGGCGCAGAACAACCTGGCGATGCTCTATGACAATGGCCAGGGGGTGTTGCCCGATTTTGCCAAGGCCGCCGAGTGGTATCGCAAGGCCGCCGAGCAGGGCAATGCCAATGCGCAGAACAACCTGGGGGCGCTGTACGCCAATGGCCAGGGGGTGTCGCAAAACTATAACGAGGCCTTCAAATGGTTCCGCAAGGCGGCCGAGCAGGGTGTGGCCGAGGCCCAGAACAACCTGGGTGTACTTTATTCAAGCGGGGAAGGCGTGTTGCAGGACCATGCCAAGGCGGCCGCATGGTTCCGCAAGGCCGCGGCGCAGGGGCATGCCGGGGCGCAGAACAATCTGGGCATCCTGTATGTCAGCGGCCAGGGCGTGTCACAGGACTACCTTCAGGCCCAGCAATGGTTTCTCAGGGCCGCGGAACAGGGGAATGCCCAGGCCCAGGCCAATCTCGGTGTCATGTACGAGAATGGCCAGGGCGTGCAGCAGAACCTGGTGGTCGCCTACGCCCTGTACGATCTTGCCGCCATGAATGCCGGCGGCGGCGACAAAGACGCCTCGGACAGCCGTGATCGCCTGGCAGTGGGCATGAGCAAGGCCGATATTGCCAAGGCGCAGAATCTGCGGCGGGAGATGCAACGGGCCGGGATCTCCACGGTCATCCGGCACTTCATGTCGACGCAGGTCTTCGTGTCGTGAGGCGGCAGCTCGCGCCGCTTCAGGAACCGGCGCTGTCCTCGTCGTGGTCGAAGCTGTATTCGAGCAATACATTGGTGGTGGCGGTGTAGCCCCGCTGGCCGCCGGCGCGGGCATAGGTCTCGCCGACGATCACCAGCCAGCTGCGGCCGATGCGTGCGCCCAACTGGGGCGTCAGGGCCAGGCCCATGACCGTGGCCCCGTTGTCGTCGACGCTGATATGGTTGGCGTCCACCTCCAGCTGCACGTTGAAGGTGTCGCCCAGCCTCTGCCCGATGGCGCTGTTGGCAAACCAGCCGCTGCGCGCATCCGCGGCCAGGCGTCTGCTGAGGCCGTATTCGCCCTGGAACCAGTGGTCGCCGTGGCGGAAGGCGGCCAGCAGTTGCCCGGAGAGGTTGGAACCGGTGGCGGGGAAGGCATTGGGTTTGGGGTTGGGCCACCAGCTGCCCTCGCCCTCGATGGCGAGGATGCCGGCATCCGTGCTGTCATCGTCGCCCCACTGCAGCGGGGCGTATTTCAGGCCGAGGGTCAACGGTGCCAGCGCCGTCGCGCCCTTGCCCAGCGGCTCCGCAGCCAGCAGGCCGGGGGCGTCGATCTCGGCACCCCATCGGCGGTTGAAGGCCACGTCCCATTCGACATTGGCGTTCCATGTGTGCCCGGCGGAGGTGATGTTGTCGCGGCTGCTGGTCAGGTATACCGCCGTCTCGATCCACGGTTCCTCGATGCCCAGGGCACGTATCATGCCCCGGTCGGGATCGCCGCCGGCGCGGGCGGGCAGCGACCCGCCGAGCAGCAGCAACAGCAACGCCATGGCAGAGACATATCTTCCCATGCCGGCAATGTAGCATAACGATAATCATTATCAATATCATATGGAGGATCATCGTCCGGCGAGGATCTCGTCCATTGGGGGGCGTCTGTTTCCCGGGGTGGAGAAATTCTGACCGATATGGACTTGCAAAAGTGAAATCTCTTGGTCCATATTCGCCCTTGACGGCGATCCCAACGCTTGCGGCTTATCCGGAATAGCGGACGAAAAAGGAGAACGAGCATGGCCGGTACGGCAAAACCCAAGACTACCAAGACCACCAAGAAACCAGCAGGCGCGGCAACGGCCAAGGCGCCCAGGAAGACAGCGACGAAAACCAGCAGCGCACCCAAGGCCAGCCGCGAGCACATGATCGCTGAAGCGGCCTACTACAAGGCGGAGAAACGCGGCTTCTCCGGCGGCGACCACGTACGGGATTGGCTGGAGGCGGAAGCCGAGATCGGCCTGACGGCACCCAAGAAGCGCAAGGCTCCCGCCAAGAAATAACCCGGCTCGTTACCCACCGGGGGCAGCACATCGCGCGTCCTGCGTGATGCATTTTCCCTTTGACCCGGCAAGGCCGCATCCACCGATGCGGCCTTGCCGCTCTTATGCGGCTCACGGATCGTGACCTGCCATATCCATTGGTGCCCGCATGCCAACAAATCGCCTGACAGCGGCGGCGGGATTGCATGCCCGATGCAGCAGCCGGAAAAAAACCGGTATCGGACCTGACCGCATATGTCGGGATGGACCGTCGGTTTGGTGCAATCCGCATAAATATGAACAAATCTGATAACATCCACATATGTAAACAATTTTACATATATTCGATATATAATGTTACGGGTGCTGGTTGGCCGGGTAGGATGATATCGTATATATAAAAGCGATATAGGGAAATATATCCTCCGACAGATAACAAAAAGACATGCCTGATATTAATAATAATTATAGATCATGGCATCCCGGAAATACCTTATATACGTGGGATAATAGTCATGAATGGATGACATAAAGTAATATTTGATATTATTAAATGTTATAATACTAAAATTCATATTGTAACCTGCGATTTCATGCCATACGATCCCCTGCAGCTACATGGGGGAGGAGCGTCGTTTTGTCGCAAAATACGGAGGTTTTGCGGCTTCTCGTTTATGAATCTTTCCCTCTGCTACACACTTGGGAGGAGAAAAAAATGCGAAAATATTTGAAGGTCATTCCCTTGGCGATCGCCTTGGCATGCGCCGGAACGGGTATCGCTCAAGCGGCGTCGCTTGACAGCATCCTGAACGGCGTCCAGGTCGACGGCAAGGTCCGTGCTTACTACTTTACCCGTCAGTTTACGCCGAACAACAACGCCGACGTCAATGCGTTCAGCCTGGGTGGTATCGTCAACCTGCATACCGACCAGGCCGCCGACGGCTGGGGCTTCGGCGTCACCGGCATGACCGCCCAGTCTCTGGGTCTGAACTCGGCGATCCAGCCGGACACGACCCTGATGGGCAAGCAGAGCCAGTACTCGGCCCTGGGCCAGCTGTATCTGCAGTACCGCTCGTCGATGTTCGTGCCTGTTCTGGTGCGCGCCGGCGACCAGGAGCTGAGCACCCCGTGGATGAGCGGTTCCGACTCGCGCGTGCTGCCGGCCACCTACCAGGCCGTGCTGGTGCAGGTCAACCCGATCGACCATCTGAGTGTCTACGCCATCCGCGAGACCGCGTGGAAGAGCCGTACCTCGGACAACTTCTACCAGGACAACCTGTACTACCCCAGCACCTGGGGCGGCGACCAGTCCTACGGCGGCCAGCCGTATGCCGTGGGCGCAACCGCCAATCGGGCCAGCGGCACCCTGGCCATCGGCGCCGACTACAAGGCCAACGGCATCAACGCCCGCCTGTGGTACTATGACTTCTACGGCTTCGCGAAGACCTACTACGGTGAGGCCACCTACACCTACAAGACCGGCACCGGCTATGATCCGTTCATCGGCATCCAGGGCCTGAAGCAGAGCCAGTCCTATGCCAACAGCCTCTTCGGCGCCTCTGCCGTGGCGCCCAACGGCGTCGCTGGCGACGTGAACTCGCAGGTCCAGGGCGTCAAGGTCGGCGTGAACATCCCGCACGGCCAGCTGTTCGTCGCCTACGACAAGGTGAACTACGATGCCACGGCCTTCGGTGGTGGTATCGTCGTCTCGCCGTTCACCGCGAACTACGCCACCGACCCGCTGTGGACCACCTCGATGATCCGCGGCCTGGTCGAGCTTGGCGCCGGCAATGCCTGGAAGGTCAAGGGCACGTACAAGCTGTTCGACAACCAGCTGCGCCTGATGGCGGCCTGGGCCAGGTACAACACCCACTTCAAGGGCAACAGTACCAACACCTACGGCGACATCACCTGGTTCTTCAACGGCGCCCTGAAGGGCCTGTCGCTGCGCGACCGCATCGAGGTCTGCAACGGTGCACTGGCCAACGGTGGTGGCCACGACAAGTTCGTGTACAACCGTGTGATGGCTGAGTACGACTTCTAAGTTCGGTCCTGAGCACGCAAACGCCCCCGCCCCAAAAGCGGGGGCGTTTCTTTTGGATCAGGGCTTCTTCAGAACGTTCAGCGGAATCCGGATGTATTGCGTGCCGTTCTCATTGGGCTGGCCGAGCCCGCCGGCGCGCAGGTTCACCTGGAGCGACGGCAGGATCAGGCGCGGCACCGCCAGCGTGGCATCCCGCGCCCGGCGTCTTTCGACGTACTGTGCCTCGCTGATGCCGTCACGGATCATGATGTTGTCCCGCTTCTGCCCGGCCACCGTGCTTTCCCAGGCCGGGGCCTGGCCCACCGGCGGGTAGTCGTGGGCGGTGAAGATGCGCGTGCTGTCCGGCAGCGACAGGATTCCGTGGATCGAGCGGTACAGCGTGGCGGCGTCGCCGTCGGGGAAATCGGTGCGCGAGGTGCCCACATAGGGCATGAACAGGGTGTCGCCGACGAACACGGCATCGCCGATCAGGTAGCTGACGCAGGCCGGCGTGTGCCCCGGCGTGTGCATGACCCTGACCGTCAACCCGCCGATGGCGAACCGTTCGCCGTCCGCGAACAAACGATCGAACTGCGAACCGTCGGCCGGCGTGTCCCGCGCCGTGTCGAACACCGGTACCCAGTAGGCCAGCACGTCGACGATGCGGTCGCCGATGCCGGTGTTCCCGCCCAGGCGCTCTTTCAGGTAGGCCGCCGCCGTCAGGTGGTCGGCATGGATGTGCGTCTCCAGGATCCAGTCCACCGCCAGGCCGGCAGCCTCGACGTATGCGGCAACCTCGTCGGCCGAGTGGGTGGCGGTCACCCCCGCCTGCGAATCGTAGTCCAGCACGGGGTCGATGATGGCGCACCGGCGCGAGGCGGGATCGCTGACCACGTAGGTCACCGTCGCCGTGTCCTGATCGAAAAAGGCCCGGATGTCGATGATCGCCTCCTGTCGTCCCGTGTGCGTCATGGTGCGGCATCGGGCCGTATGTTTCCAGCTGCATCGTTATCGGGTCAGTGCGATGCGTTCGTTTCCAGCAACGCCCCGAACTGCTCGATGGGCACCGGCTTGCCGAACAGGTATCCCTGATAGTGCATGCAGCCCCTGTCCGACAGGAATCGCTTCTGCTCCTCCGTTTCCACGCCCTCGGCGATGACGTCCAGGTTCAGGTTGTGGGCCATGGCGATGATGGTGCTGACGATGGCATTGTCGTCGGCGTCGGCGGCGATATCGCGCACGAAGGACTGATCGATCTTGAGCTGGTCCAGCGGCAGCAGCTTCAGGTACTGCAGGGATGAGTAGCCGGTCCCGAAGTCGTCCAGCGAGAGCTGCACCCCGATATCCTTCAACGCCCTCATGGTGGCGATGGTGTCGCGCACATCTTCCTGCAGCAGGCTCTCGGTGAGCTCCAGCTTCAGCCGTGTCGGATCGATG
>DATLWN010000221.1:0-11852 GCA_035576305.1 Mariprofundaceae bacterium | reverse complement strand
ACATCGTGTTCAGATCGCGCGTCAGCAGCTGCAGGCCACGGTGCGGCATGAAGTTGTTGTTGTCCCAGTTCAGCGACTCGTCGTGCTTCCACTCGCTCCACTGCCCGAATTCCAGCCCCATGAACAGCAGCTTCTTGCCGGGATGCGTGAACATATAGCCGTAAAGTGCCCTGAGATTAGCGAATTTCTGCCAGTCGTCTCCCGGCATCTTGTTCGGCATCGAGCCCTTGCCGTGCACGACCTCGTCGTGCGAGAACGGCAGGATGAAGTTCTCGGTGAAGGCGTACATCATCGAGAAGGTCAGCTCGTGGTGATGATAGCTGCGGTGGACCGGATCGTGCGAGAAGTAGCGCAGGGTGTCGTTCATCCAGCCCATGTTCCACTTCATCGTGAAGCCCAGGCCGCCGACGTAGGTCGGGCGCGACACCATCGGCCACGAGGTCGATTCCTCGGCCATCGTCACCGCCCCCGGGAAGCGCTCGTGCACCAGGTGGTTGAACTGCTTCAGGAACTCGACCGCCTCCAGGTTCTCGCGCCCGCCGTAACGGTTCGGCAGCCATTCGCCCTCCTTGCGCGAGTAGTCCAGGTACAGCATCGAGGCCACGGCATCGACACGCAGGCCATCGATATGGTACTGGTCGAGCCAGAACAGGGCGCTGGCGGTCAGGAAGTTGCGCACCTCGTTGCGCCCGTAGTTGAAGATCAGCGTGCCCCAGTCCTTGTGCTCGCCCAGGCGCGGGTCCTCGTGCTCGTACAGCGCCGTGCCGTCGAAGCGCGCCAGGCCGTGGGCGTCCCGCGGGAAATGCGCCGGCACCCAGTCCAGGAACACGCCGATGCCGTGCTGGTGGCAATGATCGACGAAATAGCGGAAATCGTCGGGGGTGCCGAAGCGGCTGGTCGGCGCGAAGTAGCCGACCGTCTGGTATCCCCACGAGCCGTCGAAGGGATACTCGGTGATGGGAAGCAGCTCGATGTGGGTGTACCCCATCCACTGGCAGTACTCGACCAGCTGATGCGCCAACTCGCGGTAGCCGAGATAGTGGCCGTCGCCGCGCCGCCAGGAGCCGAGCTGTACCTCGTAGATGCTGATCGGGCGATCCAGCGCCTGCCGGTCGGGCCGGTCCTCCAGCCACTCGGCATCCTGCCAGCGGAACTGCGTCGGGTTGTGCACGACGCAGGCCGTGCGCGGCCGCACCTCCATCTGCTGGGCGTACGGGTCGACCTTCGTGAACACATCGCCATTGGCGGCGCGGATCTCGAACTTGTAGATCTCCCCCTCGCACAGACCGGGTATGAAGATCTCCCAGATGCCGGAGGAACCGCGGGCGCGCATCGGATGCTCCCGGCCATCCCAGTGGTTGAAGTTGCCGACCACGCTGACGCGCGTCGCACTCGGCGCCCAGACGGAGAAGCTGACGCCGGCCATGCCCGCGTGCACGCAGACGTGCGCACCCATGATGCGGTACTTCTCGTAGTGATTCCCCTCGCCGATCAGGTACAGGTCGTAATCGGACAGCTTCGGCGGGAAACGGTACGGATCCTCCTCATCCCAGCAGAAGCCTTCGGCGTTCTCGATCCGGAAGCGGTAGCCGCTGGTGAAGTCGCCATCCGGCAGGCGCAGCTCGAAGATGTCCGTGCCCTCGATGCGGGGCATCGGCCTCTCCTTCTTGGCGCCCTCGAGCATCAGCGACAGCTTCTTGGCCCGGGGCTTGAACGCACGGATGACCACACCGCCCTCGTCGGCCGGATGCCGGCCGAGGTAGGTATACGGATCGTGGCAGCGCGCCTCCATGATCTCGTGCGCGATTGCAGGCAGGGAAATGGTTTTCATCGCTGTATCCTATCGAATGGTTTCATGGCAACAGGCGTGTTCATGTGATCACCGTCGGCCGCGTACGTCCGGTGATCGCCTTCAGGCGCGAGATGTCCTCGGCCGCGGCGATCAGGTCGGCCAGCGCCTGCTGCGCATCCATGCCGTGCCGGGACGGATCGGGCTCATAGGACTCGAGATAGATGCGGATCGTCGCACCCTCGGTACCGGTACCGGAAAGGCGGAACACGATGCGTGAGCCGTCGTCGAACAGGATGCGCAGCCCCTGGCCGCTGCTGAGGCTGCCGTCCACCGGATCGCGGTAGGAGAAATCGTCGCAGACCGATACCGTGCGTCCGGCCAGATTGGTCCCCGGCAGGCGTTCGCCGGCCTCGCGCACTTGGATCATGACCCGTTGCGCGGCACCGGCATCCACGCCCTCGTAATCGTGGCGGGAATAGACATTGCGGCCGAAGCGGGCCCAGTGCTCGACGACGATCTCCTCGACCGACTGCCGGCGCACGGCCAGGATGTTCAGCCAGAACAGCACGGCCCACAGCCCGTCCTTCTCACGCACATGGTTCGAGCCGGTGCCGAAGGACTCCTCCCCGCACAGGTCCACCTTGCCGGCATCCATCAGGTTGCCGAAGAACTTCCAGCCGGTCGGTGTCTCGTAGCATGGGATATCGAGCTCCGCGGCCACGCGGTCCACCGCGGCGCTGGTCGGCATCGAACGGGCCACGCCGGCCAGGCCATCGCGGTAGCCGGGCACCAGGCGCGCATTGGCCGCCAGCACGGCCAGCGAATCACTGGGCGTGACGAAGAATCTGCGGCCGAGGATCATGTTGCGGTCCCCGTCGCCGTCGGAGGCGGCCCCGAAATCCGGGGCATCGGCACCGAACATCACCTGCACCAGGTCCTCGGCATAGGTCAGGTTCGGGTCGGGATGGCCGCCGCCGAAGTCCGGCAACGGCTCGGCATTGATCACGGTCCCGGCCGGCGCCCCCAACTCGCCCTCGAGCAGCGCCCTCGCATACGGGCCGGTCACCGCATGCATCGCATCGAAGCACATCGAGAAATGCCCGGAGCCGAGCAGCGTGGCGAGGGCCGGGAAGTCGAACAGCGAACGCATCAGCGCCGCGTAATCCTCCACCGGATCGATGATCTCGACCTGCATCTCCCCGACCATGGCCGTACCCAGCCGGTCCAGATCGATATCCGGGGCCTCGGCGATGCGGTACTCGCTGATCTGTTGCGTACGGGCATGGATGGCCTCGGTCACCTTCTCGGGCGCAGGCCCGCCGTTGCCAATGTTGTACTTGATGCCGAAATCCCCGTCCGGGCCACCGGGGTTGTGGCTGGCCGACAGCACCAGCCCGCCATAGGCGCCGTGCTTGCGGATCACACAGGAGGCGGCCGGCGTCGACAGGATGCCGCCCCGGCCGACGAGCATGCGCCCGATACCGTTGGCCGCCGCCATGCGCAGGATGATCTGGATGGCCTCGCGGTTGTAGTAGCGGCCGTCCCCACCCAGCACCAGCGTCTGCCCGCGCACATCACCGACAGCATCGAACACCGATTGCACGAAATTCTCGAGATAGCGGGCTTGCCTGAATACGGTCGTCTTCTTGCGCAGGCCGGAGGTGCCGGGGCGCTGGTCGTCGAACGGCGTTGTGTTCCGGACAGTCATGAATCTCCCCTCCGATCAACCCCGATGAATCTAGCACCATGATCGCCGCGAATCCATGACAAAGCCTCATCTTTGCTCTGGCGCCCGCCCCCATGATTTGTTTATAATGGGCGGGCAAAGGGCCCAGGGTAAGGGAGGGACCGAACCATGCCTTCAGATATGGCCGTGCAACGGCACATCAGCCGCCTGACCGCGCAGACGGTCGCATTGATCCTAGCGGGAGGCAAGGGTTCCCGACTCAAGGCATTGACCGATTGGCGGGCCAAACCCGCGGTGCCGTTCGGCGGCAAGTTCCGCATCATCGATTTCCCGCTGTCCAACTGCATCAACTCGGGCATCCGCCGCATCGCCGTCGTCACCCAGTACAAGTCCCACTCCCTGCAGCGCCACCTGCAGCGCGGCTGGAGCTTCCTGTCCGGCCAGTTCGGCGAATTCCTGGAGGTGCTGTCGGCGCAGCAGCGCGTGCGCGAAGGCTGGTATGAAGGCACCGCCGACGCCGTGTACCAGAACCTCGACATCATCCGTCAGTACAATGCGGAATATGTGCTGATCCTGGCCGGCGATCATGTCTACAAGATGGACTACGGCAAGATGATCGCCGCCCATGTGGCCAAGGGCGCCGACATCACCGTCGGCTGCATTCCGGTACCGATCAAGGAGGCCTCGGCCTTCGGCGTGATGGCGGTCGGCGATGCGGACCGCGTCATCGAGTTCGCCGAGAAACCGAAGCACCCGAGGCCGATGCCCGGTGACGATTCGAAGGCGCTGGCCTCGATGGGTATCTATGTGTTCTCGAGCCGTTACCTGCGCGACCGATTGAAGACGGATGCCACCGACGGCCTGTCCTCGCACGATTTCGGCCAGAGCATCCTGCCCTCGGCCATCCGCACCGATGAGGTCTTCGCCTTCCCGTTCGTCAGCGGCAACACCGGTGCGCCGGGCTACTGGCGCGATGTCGGTACCGTGGACGCCTACTGGGAGGCCAACATCGATCTGGCGAACCTGGAGCCGCAGCTGAATCTGTACGACGAGGACTGGCCCATCTGGACCCACCAGGAACAGCTGCCCCCGGCCAAGTTCGCGTTCGACGATGACGAGCGCCGAGGCATGGCGGTGGATTCGCTGGTCTCGGGGGGATGCCTGATCACCGGCTCCGTGGTCCGGCATTCGATCCTGTTCTCCAACGTGCGCATCCATTCCTACACGACGGTCGAGGACAGCGTCATCCTTCCGGATGTGGAGATTCACCGGAACTGCCGCCTGACGCGCTGCGTCATCGACAAGGGGACCGTGATCCCGGCCGGCACCATCATCGGTGAGGACAGGGCCGAGGACGAGAAGCGCTTCTATGTCAGCGAAGACGGCGTCGTACTGGTCACCCCGGACATGATGGGGCAGGATAAGCACGTGATCTGATCCGCGCCCGGCATCCCTCGCCGGACGGGGCATTGCTGAAACCCGGTCGGAACCATCTCCGATAAAGGACATCCATGACGCAACCGCTCTCCGTCATCTTCTGCTGGCACATGCACCAGCCGTTCTACCGTGAGGCCGAAAGCGGGAACTACCATCTGCCATGGGTCTACCTGCATGCCACCAAGGACTACACGGACATGGCCGCCATTCTGCGCCAGATACCCAAGGCCCGGGCCGTCGTCAATTTCGTGCCATCCCTGAGCGTGCAGATCGAGGACTACGCCACCCGTATCCGCGGCTGGCTGGACGGCACAGAGGAGCAGCTGCCGGACCCGCTGCTGGCGGCGCTGGTCGATGACGATGCGGACTACGATGCCGACCAGCGGCAATGGCTGCTCAATACCTGCTTCCGCCTGAACCACCAGCGCAACCTTTACCGTTATCCGGCCTACAGCCGCCTGTGGAACCTGGCCGAGCAGACCCGCCACCAGCGCAGCATCGAGTACCTGAGCACGAACTACTTCTCGGACCTCGTCACGTGGTACCACCTCGGCTGGCTGGCCGAAACGACCCGCCAGGATCACGAGGTGGCCCGGCGGCTGATCGACAAGGGTTCGGGCTTCACCCTGCAGGACCGGCGCGCCCTGCTGACCCTGATCGCCGGCCTGCTGCGCCACATCGGCGGCAGCTACCGCAGCTTGGCCGAACGGGGACAGATCGAGCTGTCCACCACGCCGTACGCGCATCCGATCCTGCCGTTGATGCTCGATTTCACCACCGCGCGCGAGACGGTGCCGAATGCCCTGATCCCCGCCAAGGACTACCCGGGCGGCGAGGCCCGCGCCGAGGATCACATCACGCTGGCCCGCACCTTCCACGAGCAGGTGTTCGGACACATGCCGTCCGGCTGCTGGCCGGCCGAGGGAGGCGTATCGGATGCCGCCGTATCGCTGCTGGGCAAGCACGGCTTCTCCTGGTGCGCCACCGGCGAAAGCGTGTTGCACCATTCACTGAAGAAGGACATTCGCCAGGCCGGGGCCCTGGACCGGCTGTACTGCCCGTGGCTGGTGGGCGATCGCAAGCATCCGATCGCCTGCTTCTTCCGGGACGACCGCCTGTCGGACCTGATCGGCTTCGAGTATTCCCGCTGGGACACGCACGATGCGGTGGCGAACTTCATGCACGAGCTGTCCCTGGTCCGGGAACGCACACACGGCATGAAGGCACCGGTCGTCTCCATCATCATGGACGGCGAGAATGCCTGGGAGCACTACCACGAAAACGGCGTGCCCTTCCTGAAGCTTCTGTACCAGAGCATCGCCGACCATCCCGATTACGAGCTGACCACGTTCAGCGACTATTTGAAGCAGAACCCGGCCAAGGAACGCCTGGAGCATCTGGTGCCGGGCTCGTGGGTCTACGGCAATTTCGCCACCTGGATCGGCGATGCCGCCAAGACGCGGGGCTGGGAGTTGCTGGTCGAGGCCAAGAAGGCCTTCGACGCCCATTTCCCCACCCTGACCCCCGAGCGCCAGCAGGCAGCCCTCGAACAGCTGAGGATCTGCGAGGGGTCCGACTGGTGCTGGTGGTTCGGGGACTACAACCCGGGGCCGGCGGTGCGCGACTTCGACCGGCTCTACCGCCAGCACCTGAAGGTGCTCTATGCCCTGCTCGGCGTACGCTCGCCCGCCTCGCTGGACCTGCCGATCTCGCTCGGCGGCGGCGATGCCGAGGGCGGCGGCACCATGCGACGGGGTGGAACCGACTCGTGAGCTCCTGGATCGACCGGCGACGCGCAGCCGTGTTGCTGCATATCAGTTCGTTGCCCGGTCCGTTCCGCCAGGGGGTGCTCGGCCCGGAGGCCCTTGCCTTCATCGACGACATCCGCTCCGGGGGCTTCAGTGTCTGGCAATTCCTGCCGCTGGGGCCGACGCACGGACACGGCTCGCCCTACGAAAGCCTGTCCTCGTTCGCCGGCAATCCGGACTTTATCGATCTGCGCGAATGCGTGAGCGAGGGCTGGTTGCCCGCCGCCCGCCTGCAAGCGGATACGGATGGGCCGGAGGCGCATGCGGACCTGCGCCGGGAGGCGTCCCGGGGCTTCTGGCTGCAGGCGGAACGCGATCGGCAGCTCGCCGCCGATGTCGAGGCCTTCCGGCAGGGCCATGCCTGGTGGCTCGATGACTTCTCCCTGTTCTCCGCCCTGAAGGCCGTCTTGCACGATCAGCCATGGTGGAGCTGGCCCAAACCCCTGCGTGACCGGCAGCCGCGCGCCCTGGCCCACGCGCGCAGCGAACATGCACCGCTGATCCGCCAGTGCGTCTTCGAACAGATGCTGTTCGAGCGCCAGTGGAAGCGCCTGAAGGCCCATGCCGAGGACCGGGATGTGCTGCTGTTCGGCGACCTGCCCATCTATGTCGCACACGATTCCGCCGATGTCTGGTCCCGGCGCGAATTCTTCACCGTCAACAAGCTGGGCTTGTGCGACGAGGTGGCCGGCGTGCCGCCCGACTATTTCTCGGAAACCGGCCAGCGCTGGGGAAACCCGCTATACCGCTGGGACAGGATGGAGGCCGACGGCTTCGACTGGTGGGTGCACCGCATCCGCACGCGCCTGGAACGCATGCACCTGCTGCGCATCGACCATTTCCGCGGCCTGGAATCGTTCTGGGCCATCCCCGGCGAGAGCCAGGACGGCATGGTCGGCACGTGGCGCCGGGCGCCGGGGGATGCCCTGCTGCAGACCCTGAACGACCGGCTCGGCGGCCTGCCGCTGATCGCCGAGGATCTCGGCATCATCACGCCGGAGGTCAATGCGCTCAGGGAGCACTTCGGACTGCCGGGCATGAAGATCCTGCAGTTCGCCTTCGACGGCAATCCGGGCAATCCCTACCTGCCCGCCCATCACGTGCCCGACAGCGTCGTCTACACCGGTACCCACGACAACGACACCACCGTCGGCTGGTTCACATCGATCCCGCCCGAGACGCGCGCCTACACGCTGGATGTGCTGTCCGCGAAGGAAAGGGACATGCCATGGGCCATGACCGAGGCGGCGCTCGCCTCGCCTTCCAAGCTCGCGGTCATCCCGATGCAGGATCTGCTGGGGCTGGGCTCGGAGGCGCGGATGAACCTTCCGGGCTCGCTGGATGGCAACTGGATATGGCGCATGCAGGCCTCGCCGGAAGCGCTGAGCCGGGTATGGCACAAGGCCAGGGGGCTGAACCGGCAGTACCGGCGCAGCTGAGGCGCGTATCGATCAATCCGCGCCGTAGAACAGCTGCGGATGCAGGTGCCAGAGCTCCGTCCATCCGCGCCCGCTCCGCGCCAGGCATATCACGGATGCCGCCTGCAGCTGCGCCACCTCGCGGTCGGCATCGCCGCAAAGCATCAACCCGGCCAGCCTGCCCATGTGCGGCAGGTGCCCGACCAGCGCCACATCGTCATCCAGCGAGGCGAGCCGCGATGCCCACGCGGCGGGGTCGGAGCCCGGCAGCAGGTCCGGCATCTCGCACACGTCATCGACCTGCCACGCCTCGGCGAACATCTCTGCCGTCTGCCGTGCCCGCAGTTTGCCGCTGTGCGCGATCCGCGACGGCCTCGGCCTTTCGAACAGGCCCAGGAACCCCGCCACGCGCGTCACATCCTCCCTGCCCTGCCGGCTCAGCGGCCGTGCCGCATCGGTGGCCGCATCCTCGGCCTGTCCGTGACGGATCAGATATACCCGCATCATCCCTCCGCGCCCAATGGGTGACCTCATCGTCAAGCTAGGCCAGAATAGCCGGCGCGCAAGCAAGGAGTGTCCCGGCATGGTCCACATCAAGACGCCTGCAGAGATCGACCAGATGCGGCCCAGCTGCCGGCTGGCGGCCGACGTGCTGGTGATGATCGAGCCGTATGTGAAGCCGGGCGTCACCACGCTGGAGCTCAACGACATCTGCCATCAGTTCATCGTTGCCCATGATGCCTATCCCTCACCGCTGAACTATCACGGCTTCCCGAAATCCATCTGCACCTCGGTCAACCATGTGGTCTGCCACGGCATCCCGGCCGACAAACGCCTGCAGGACGGCGATATCGTCAACCTCGACATCACCACCTACCTGCACGGCTTCCACGGGGACACCAGCAAGACCTTCTATGTCGGCGAACCGCGGGTGAAAACCCGCAAGGTCACCGAGGTCGCACGCCAGGCCCTGGACATCGGCATCGCCGTGGTACGCCCCGGCGCCACGCTCGGCGACATCGGCCATGCCATCCAGAGTTTCGTGGAGGGGGAACGCTGCTCGGTGGTACGCGAGTACTGCGGCCACGGCATCGGCCGCGAATTCCACGAGGATCCGCAGGTGTTGCATTACGGCAGACCGGGCGAGGGGCTGGTGCTGAAGGAGGGCAAGGTGTTCACGATCGAACCGATGGTGAACCTGGGCAAGGCCCCGGTGAAGGTACTCGGCGACGGCTGGACCGTGGTGACCCGCGACAAGTCGCTGTCGGCCCAGTTCGAGCATACGCTGGCCGTGACCGCCGGCGGCTGTGAGATCCTGACCCTGCCCTCCGGGCCCGCAGCCGCCTGAGCGCTACCTGCTCGCGGCCGCCAGCGGATCGGGAAGCCTGTCCATCCGATCGATCAATGACAGCAGCTTGTTGCCGTCCTGGACCTGATCGTTCCGGTCCAGGCGGGTGGTCAGGTGTTCGACGACATCGTCGACGCGCAGCGTCACTGGTTTGTTGCGCATATCCCTGAGCAGCAGCCGGCGCAGCGTATGCCAGGTCACCTGGAGGTCGTTGCGCTGGAATTCCAGCAGGCTGGCGTTGCGCCGCGGACCCTCCATGTTCAGCAGCACGATCTCGCGTCCGAGGTAGTCCAGCCAGGCAATCGAGCTTTTGACCGTATCCGGGAAGTCCTGGTAGCGGATTAGCGAGGCGGTCAGCTGGTTGGCGGCGATGGCGCCGCCGATGCCGGAACGGTTGTCGATGGCGATGCCCATCTCGCGCAACCACAGGTGCATCGTCGCCAGTTCGCGTTCCTTGCGTTCGTCATACGGCTTGTGCGAGATCTCCCGGTGCAGGATATCGAAGGCATGCTGCATCCGCCCCAGCGTCCGGTGTGCCGTCTTGAAATCCTTGTGCAGGAACTGATCGATGGCCGTCTCGGCCATGCCCTCGATATGGGCCAGCTCCGGGGTCTGCATCGCCACCGTGGCCCTGGCCGGCGTCGGGGGGAGCGATGCCCAGGCGGTGGCCAGGCCGGCGATCAACAGCGTTCCGAGGGGAAGATTCCGGCGAATCATGGGATGAGAGCCTCCTCAAGTCAGGGATTGCAGCCGCCGATCACCGCCTCCCTCTCCGATCCCGGGTCAAGTATATAAGGTGGCCCTGGGCGGGCCAGTGTAAATCCCGCGCCTCAGCGGGGGGCGCCGATATCCACGACATGGAAGGTCTTGCCGACCAGGACCTTGCCGTTGTAGCTGTAGGTGAAGGTCCAGTCCCCCGGCACCAGTTCATCGTCATCGCTGAGGATATAGCCTGAATCGCCGACGATGCTCCCCCGATCGACATTGACCTTGCGCACCAGGCTGTAGCCGGTGTCCGTGCTGCCGTCCGCCTTGCGGATGGGCGGATGCTTCACCGTCCACGTCAGCTCGACCTGGCCCGGCGGCAGATCGTCCAGCTTGAACCGATAGCCGAAATAGATGCCCTTGAGCAGCGGGATGTAATCGCTGGTGACGGCCAGCACCGGCTTCACCTGCGTATAGGTGACATTGCCGCCCGCCTGCGTCGAATGGGCGTCGTCCAGCGAGTAGGCATAGATGCCGTAGCTGGTGATGCGCCCGCTCGGCGCATCCGCGGCCCACACCACCGGCGTGGTCAGTACCCACAGGCCGAACATCATGGCGATCACGATTGTCTTCATGCACCCTCCGGAATCATGACGCACCTTCCCCATCACGCAGCAGGCGCAGAAATGCCTGCCGCGGAATGGTCCTTGCCCCGAGGCTTTGAAGATGCCCCGTGTGAAACTGGCAGTCTATCAGTTTCCATGACATGGTGATGGCACGCTCCACCAGGAAGGCCAGGGCCATCTTCGAGGCGTCGGTACGCCGGTGAAACATCGATTCGGCGAAGAACACGCCCTGCTGCAGTACCCCGTACAGTCCTCCGGCCAGATCCCCCTCGAACCACACCTCCACCGAATGGGCCAGGCCCATGGCATGCAGGCGGCGGTAGGCCTCGATCATCTCCGGCAGCAGCCAGGTGCCGTTGCCCTCCCCGCGCGGACCGGCGCAGGCCCGGATCACGGCCCCGAAATCCTCATCCCAGGAACAACGCCATCCCGGCTGGCGCATGCGCCGGGCCAGGCGCCGCGAGCAATGGAACTCGGCCGGGAACAGCACCATGCGCGGGTCGGGCGCCCACCACAGGATCGGGGTCGTCTTGTCGTACCAGGGAAAGATGCCCTGACGGTAGGCCGCCAGCAGCGTTTCCGGCTCGAGATTGCCGCCGACGGCCAGCAGGCCGTCCTCGTTCGCCATATCCGGATGCGGGAACTTGATCATTTCATCAGCCCATCGGACCCATTGTAGACCCGCTGGCCGCCATCGCCCATGCGCATGTGGCCCGGCGCAGCAGATCCCCGGCCCCGGCCATGGCCGCCTCGACCGGCATGCCGGCCGGGCGAGCCGCAATGACGGCATCGAAACAGCCGTCCAACACCGGATGGTCCGCCACATCGCCGGAGATCAGCGCCACGCGCACCCCCGCCGCCCTTGCCAGCTTCGCCACCCTCAGCGGCAGCTTGCCCGCCAGCGTCTGCGCATCGCTCCTGCCCTCGCCCGTGATCACCCAGTCGGCGCCGCGCATTTTGCCGATCAGACCCGCCTTCCCGATCACATAATCGGCACCGGACACCAGTCGGCCGCCGAGTAGGGCCAGGGC
>DATLWN010000220.1:0-1774 GCA_035576305.1 Mariprofundaceae bacterium | reverse complement strand
CGGGTCGATGCCGCATCGGGCCTCGTGGCCATGAATTCGCTGCTGGCCATGGTCGGCGGCCTGCTGGCCGCCCTGGTGGCGGGTCGCAACGATCCGGGATTCGTGCACAACGGCGCCCTGGCCGGGCTGGTGGCCATCTGTGCCGGTTCCGATCTCGTCCATCCCATCGGGGCGCTGCTGATCGGTGCGGTGGCCGGCGCGGCCTTCGTCTACGGCTTCGAGTTTGTTCAGCGTCGCCTGAAGCTGGACGATGTCCTGGGGGTGGTGCCGCTGCACGGCGGGGCCGGCATCTGGGGCGGCATCGCTGCCGGCATCTTCGGACAGACCGCCCTGGGCGGGGCAGGAGGCGTCAGCTTCATGTCGCAGCTGATCGGCACCCTGGTGGGGCTGGCGATCGCGGTAGGCGGCGGCTTCCTGGTGTTCGGCCTGCTGCGCGCCACGATCGGCATCCGCCTGAACGAAGAGGACGAGTATCGCGGTGCCGATCTCGCCATCCACCAGATCTCGGCCTATCCCGAAGACGACATGAGCCAGCTGTAGGTCGGTTGGCCGGGCTAGGTTGCCCCTGCGCGGGTTTGGCATAGACCGAGCCAGGCCTGCACCAGTGCATCGCAGAAGGCGTGCATGGGACCGGTCTCAGCCATGTGCTGGCGGATGTCCCGGAGGCCCTCGGGGCCGAGATGGCGCCTCTCGTCGTCTCCGGCCTCGATCCAGGATTCGATCACCGGCGCATCGACCTCGGCATGGAACTGCAGCCCGTACTGGCAACGGCCGAGGCGGAAAGCCTGGTGCGGAACATTCGGATGATGGGCGAGGAGCACCGCGCCGGCCGGCAGGGAGAAGGTCTCGCCGTGCCATTGGAAGATCCTGAGGCCGGCCTCGGGAAGATTCGAGAACAACGGATCGCCGGCGGAGGCCGGGGTCGGGAACACCGGGTACCAGCCCAGCTCCCACACCGGCGAGCGCGTGATGTGTGCCTGCCCGGCCTTGGCCAGAAGCTGGGCGCCGAGGCAGATGCCGAGCACGGGGAAGTCCTCGGCGACGGCCAGGCGCAGCAGCGCCAGCTCATCGTGGATATACGGCAGGTCATCGTTGGCCGACTGGGGGCCGCCCATGACGACGAGCCCGTCGTAGCCGGACAGCGATCCGGGGACGGGCGTTCGCTGCACGTGGCAGGTCTCGATTTGGTGGCCGGCCTGCGCCAGCCCATCGGCCAGCCTTGCCGGCGGCTCGATATCCTTGTGCTGCAGGACCAGGAAACGCATCGGGCTAGCCTAGCAAGGCGGGGCCGTGGTACAACACGCACATGCCGATGGATGCAAACGCGGTGGCCGGCATGCTGCGCCGGGTGGCGCGCGGCAGGCATGGCCACGAGCATCTGAGCGCAGAGGAGGCGGAGGCCGTCTTCGCCGCCCTGATGGCGGCGGATGCCGACCCGCTGCAGCTCGGGGCCTTTCTGATCACCCAGCGCATGAAGGGGGAGACTGCCGCCGAGATCGCAGGCTTCGTCCGCGCCGCTCGGGGGCGGATCGCAGGCTTCGGCGATGTCCGGACGCCCGATGGGACCGTCGATCTGCCCTGTTACGCCGGCAAGCGCCGCGCCGCGCCCGTGCATCTGGCGGCGGCGCTTAAGGCCCGCGATGCGGGCATCCCGGTCTTCGTGCACGGCGTGGCGCACATCGAGGGGCGGCTCAGCGCCTGGCAGGCGCTCGAGGTCGCCGGTGTGTCGCGGGCGGAGAGCCTCTCCCAGGTACAATCGGTGCTGCATCGCGAC
>DATLWN010000219.1:0-2262 GCA_035576305.1 Mariprofundaceae bacterium | reverse complement strand
CATTGTTGGAGATGGAGTAGTTCATGTTGGCGATACCGCCCTCGTACATCAGATCGACGATCAGCTTCAGCTCGTGCAGGCACTCGAAGTAGGCCATCTCGGGGGCGTAGCCGGCCTCCACCAGCGTCTCGAAGCCGGCCTTCACTAGCTCGACAGCTCCACCACAGAGCACGGCCTGCTCGCCGAACAGGTCGGTCTCGGTCTCGTCCTTGAACGTGGTCTCGTTGATGCCGGTGCGGCCGCCGCCGATGGCCGAGGCATAGGACAGCGCGATGGCCTTGGCATCCCCCGTGGCGTCCTGGTGCACGGCGATCAGGTCCGGGATGCCGCCGCCCTTCTCGAACTCGGAGCGCACCGTGTGCCCAGGCGCCTTCGGCGCGATCATGATCACGTTCAGGTCGGATCGGGGCACGATCTGGTTGTAATGGATGGCGAAGCCGTGCGCGAAGGCCAGCGTCGCCCCCTTTTTCAGGTTCGGCGCCAGCTCGTTCTTGTACAGCTGCGACTGGAACTCGTCCGGGGTCAGCACCATCACGATGTCGGCGGCCTTGACCGCCTCCTCGACGCCCTTGACCGGCAGCCCGGCCGCTTCGGCCTTGGCGGCGGAGGCGGAGCCCGGGCGCAGCGCCACGGTCACGTCCACGCCGGAATCGCGCAGGTTGTTGGCATGCGCATGGCCCTGCGAGCCATAGCCGATGATGGCCACCTTCTTGCTGCGGATGATCGAGAGATCGGCGTCTTTGTCGTAGTACACGGTCAGGCCCATGATGGCGGCTCCTCTTGTCTGTGAACTGCTTGCCGGAGGCAAGTCGAAATGGAAAGGGGCGCAGCATAATGGTTTTTCGGCGGACCTGCATCCCCCATTTTCGGCTCCCGCCGCCCGTAGCCGGTATTCATCTATAGTTCAGCATGCGCTCCTACGCTGCCACCGGCCTGGCATGCCGGGTTGCCGGCGGGAGTGCTGCAAGAGAACCTGATCAAGGAGACCTCCGATGCGCAAACGTTTTCTTGGCATGGCCGCCGCCGTGCTGCTGGCCTCACCGGCCGTCGCCGCCGAGCACGGCGGCAAGGCGCCGTTCCCCGTGGAGCCGGTGGTCGTCGAGGCCCATGTCGAATCGATATACCCGTCGGTGGCCGGGGATTTCCTGGTCTACAGCCAGCGCCGGGAAGGGCGCTACGAGGTCGTGCGTGCCTCGGTGCTGTCGCCGTCCGCGGTCAACCGCAGCATCCACCCCGAGTTCGCCAATGAGGCCGTGCGCTTCGGCGTGGCGATCCAGGACGGCGGCATCGGTTATGTCAGCAACCGCATGGGGCCGGTCGGCGCCTGGTTGAAGATGCCCCAGGGCGACGGAAACGTGGCCATCGCCAATGTCGGCGTGCAGGTCGGGGGCATCGTGCCCGAGCACCTGTCGGCCGACGCTGCCGGCCGTGTCTGGTGCTTCGACACCTCGCTGGAGAACACGCGCCGCGCCAGGCTGCTTTCGGAGTTCGGCGATGCGACGCAGGATGCGGAGCTGATCGGCCAGGGCTGGCGCATGTACAGCTCCGAGGCTTACCGGGCCAACAAGCTGGCGTACCGGCCGACCCAGGCGGGCAATGCCAACCGCTTCCCGCCGCCGGTGCTGTTCGTGTTCGACCGGGACAACAGCGAGCTGATGATGATCCCGAACGCCTTCGACGGTGCCGTCTCCCCCGACGGCAGCCGCATCGCCTTCGTGCGCGAGAACGACGGCAATTTCGATATCTGGATGCAGCAGATCGACGGCAGCGGCCTGACGCAGGTGACCAGCTCCTCCTACGGGGACTTCGAACCGGCCTGGAGCCCGGACGGCAGCCGCATCGCCTTCGTGTCGAACCGCGACAGCAAGGGCGATGTGCGGCGCACGTCGATCTACGTGATCGATCTGAACACCTCGGTGGTGACGCGGGCCACCGATGCCGGCAACGCCACCGACGGCGGGCCGGCCTGGCAGGACGGGCAGACCATCCTGTTCCATTCGAACCGCGATCCGAAGCGGCCGCAGGGCGGCACGATTTCGGGCTGGAATATCTGGAAGGTCCGTCTGCAGGAGGGTCATTGACCATGAAGATCAGGGTGTTGTTGGCGGTGTGTCTGATGGCCGGGGCGGGACAGGCCCAGGCGGCCGATCTGCTGGACTGGCTGGCTTCCGGCCGCTCGGGGCAGGCGCCGGCCGAGCCGGCCGATGCGGCGCGGCTGCTGACGCTGGAGCCGGATGAGAACGAGATGTATCCGCAGGTATC
>DATLWN010000218.1:0-7217 GCA_035576305.1 Mariprofundaceae bacterium | reverse complement strand
TGTAGCGGGCGATGAGGGTCGTGTCGTCGGTCAAATCGGCCATGGCCTTCAACGGCACCAGCCAGTCGGTCGGCCAGGTGGAAAGCAGGGCGGGCTTGGGCATGCGGTCGAACAGGGTGCGCAATTCGCGGCGGTAAAAGGTCGACTGGCGCAGCAATGGTTGCTCTTCGAGCGTCTTCCAGTGCTGTTCGAGCATCGGCGTCTGGCTGGCATTGGTATAGCGGGCGCTGCGGGAGAAATGGCCGATCATGATCATGCTGTCCGTGCCGGTTTCCCCGCGCCAGTTGATGCGCACGACCTCCAGCATGGCCGGGCTGTACAGGTGCTGGTGGGAGGTCGGTAGCGGCAGCCATTCCAGTCCGGGACCCGTCGCGGGCAGCAGCTTGTCCATCTCACCGAGGATGGTGCCGGCAACGCGGGACACCGTGCGCCTGTCGCGCAGCACGCCGAGACGCTTCGTTCCGTGTCGCAGCCCGAACATCAGGTATTTGTTGTCCAGCATCCAGTGCAGCAGGGCGGCATCCTCCGGCCGCTCCGCGGCAAGCGCCTCGGCCGCCAGCCTGAGCCTGTCGCTCATGGCCTCGAAGTCGTATACCGAGATATCCACCGCGCGCAGCACGGCGCCGAGGTCGGAGACCAGGGCATTGCGGTCCGGAACCAGCGTGGCCGAAACATGCAGGGCGATGAACATGATGTTGCGGCTGTGATCCATGCCGGGCCGGTACAGGGCGATCGCGTACGGATCGTCTGTCTCGTTGGCGATCAGCGCCTGCAGGGCCAGCGGGGCGATGGCGCGTTGCTGCAGATAGCCCTTGATGGCATCGAGGTAGAAGGCCTGGTCCGGGCAGCGGATGCACAGGATGTGCCGGTGCAGCCAGTCATGGCTGAGCGTGCGGGACTGCAGCGCCACCCGGCTCGATCGCCCGCGTTTGGGCGGCGCCTCCAGCAGCTGCAGGAAATCGTGCACCAATGACGCACCGATGCGTGGATGGGGCAGGGTGTACTGCTGCTGTTCGGCTGCCTCCGTGAGCATGTCGATCAACTGGGCTCGCAAGCGGCGCATGGGGTCGAGCATAGCCGTTCCCGATGGAAAATTCCGCACTTTGCATATCCGGGCGGGCGCACATTTGACGCCCCGCTGTTCATCGTCTTTGATATCTGGCGCATATCCCGGCTGTTCCCGGGCATGCGCGTGTGGAGTCGGATATGGATGCCAGCATCAGGGGACATCGCGAGCGCCTGCGCCAGAGGTTCGCGACCGGCGGCTTCGACGGCTTCCATGACTACGAGGTGCTGGAGCTGCTGCTGACCTATGCCATCCCCCGCGCCGATGTGAAGCCGGTCGCCAAAAGGCTGCTGCGGGCGTTCGGCACCCTGGCCGGGGTGTTCGACGCGCCGGTCGCCGAGCTGATGCAGGTTACGGGCGTGGGCGAGAAGGCCGCCGGCTTTCTGTCCCTGGTGCGCAATGTCGAGATGCGCTATCTGGCCAGTGATCTGCCGGGAAAGTCCGTGTTCGACCGGCCGGACAAGGTCAAGGCGCACCTGCGCCTGCTGGTGCAGGGCCGGGGCATGGAATGCTTCGGCGCCATCTTCACCGACCAGCAGCACCGGCATGTGGCCACGCAGATCATGTTCGAGGGCACGGTGGACCGTACGGCGGTGTATCCGCGCAACCTGATCAAGCGGGCGCTGGAGCTGGATGCCAAGGGGCTGATCCTGTTCCACAACCATCCGGGCGGAACGCCGCGTCCGAGCCGGGAGGATGTGCAGCTGACGCAACTGATCGGGCAGGCCGGGCAGGCGCTGGACATCCGGGTGCTCGACCATTTCCTGATCGCCGGCAGGGACGTGCTTTCGTTCAAGGAACGGGGATGGCTCTAGGCGCGTGATGCCGGTGTTCGGGCGCGCTCCGGGGCATGACGGCGATGGTGGTTCGTGCTATAGAATGAGAAGGTGGCATCGAGGAGTCTGGCCATGAAAATCACGTCAGGTATCGAACATGCGGTGGCCATGCTGGATGAGGGCAGCAGTGCGCTGGAGGCCGCCAGGCTGATGACCGACAAGTTCATCGGCTCGGTGGTCGTGACCAGCCATTCCCGGGTGGTCGGCATCTTCACCGAGCGCGAGCTGATGATGCAGGTCGTGGGCAAGGATCGCGATCCGGCCCAGGTCAGGGTCGGGGATGTGATGCATACGGATCATCTGAAGGTCCGCCCGGATGCGAGCTGCGACGAGGCCCTGCAGCTGATGAAGCAGCAACGTTCCCGGCACCTGCTGGTGTTCGACGGCGATCGCTTCATCGGCCTGCTGTCGCTCAGGGACATCGTGGTGCTGACGCTGAAGGAGAAGGACGACCTGATCGGCCAGCTGCAGCACTACATCGCGGCCGCCTGATATCGCGGGAGAGGCCGATGCACGAGATCTCGCTGTGCGAGGACGTGGTGCAGCTGATCGAGGCGCAGGCCGGGGTGCAGGGCTTCCGGCGGGTCAGGACGGTCCGGCTCGAGATCGGTAGCCTGGCCGGTGTCGAGATCGAGGCCATGCGTTTCGGCTTCGATGCCGTGGCCAGGGGCTCCATTGCCGACGGGGCGAGCCTGGAGATCATCGAGGTGCCGGGCACGGCGTGGTGCCCGCATTGCCGCAAGCAGGTGGGGGTGGAGCTGCGCTTCGATGCCTGCCCCGACTGCGGCCATCAGCCGCTGCAGCTGACGGCCGGCGATGAGATGCGCATCCTGGAACTGGAGGTGGAATGATGTGTACGACATGTGGCTGCGGCGAGGGCGAGACGAGCATCGACGGCCATCACCATCATCACGATCATCCCCTGCCCGTCGCCGGGCGGCAGGCCACGGCCAGCCGGGCTCCGGGCCTGGCGCAGGCCCGCATGGTGCGCATCGAGCAGGACATCCTGTCCAAGAACAACGGCTATGCCGCGGCCAACCGGCGGTTGTTGGCAGGCTGCGGCATCACGGCCCTGAACCTCGTGTCCAGCCCCGGCTCCGGCAAGACGACCCTGTTGACGCGTACGCTGTGCGACCTGAAGGGGGAGGTGCCGATGGCGGTGGTCGAAGGCGACCAGCAGACGAGCCGTGACGCCGAACGCATCCGGGCCACGGGGGTGAGGGCCGTGCAGATCAACACCGGCAAGGGCTGCCATCTGGATGCGCACATGGTCGGCCATGCCCTGGCCTCGCTTAAGCCCGAGGCGAACAGCCTGCTGTTCATCGAGAACGTCGGGAATCTCGTCTGTCCGGCCGCCTTCGATCTGGGTGAGGCCTGCAAGGTCGCCATCCTTTGGGTGACCGAGGGCGAGGACAAGCCGCTGAAGTATCCGGACATGTTCGCCGCCGCCGGCCTGATGCTGCTGAACAAGATCGACCTGCTGCCCCATCTCGCCTTCGACGTGGCGCAATGCATCGGTTATGCCCGGCGCGTGAATCCCGGTATCCAGGTGCTGCAGGTTTCGGCGGCCACCGGCGAGGGCATGGATGGCTGGTATCGCTGGCTGCGGGAGACCCGCCGCATGACACCCGCCGGGCTCTCCGAGCCGGCTGCCGCCTAGATCCCGTCATGTGCCTGGCTCTGCCGGCGAGGGTCGTGGCGCTGGATCGGGATGCGGAGCTGGCCACGGTGGAGATGGGTGGCGTGAAGAAGGAGGTGTCGCTGGCCCTGGTCGACGGCGTCGAGACCGGCGATTACCTGCTGATCCATGTCGGCTATGCGCTCGAGCGGCTCAGCGAAGACGAGGCGGCGCAGACGCTGGCCCTGTTCGACGAGTTGGAGGATTCGCGCGCGTGAAATACGTCGATGAATTCCGCAGCGGCGAGCGGGCCATGCGGCTGGCCGCTGCCATCCGCTGGGAGGCCGAGCCCGGCAGGCACTACCGGCTGATGGAGTTCTGCGGCGGCCACACGCATGCCATCTTCCGCTTCGGCTTGCCGGAGCTGATGCCGGCCAACGTGGAATTCGTGCACGGCCCGGGCTGCCCCGTCTGCGTGCTGCCGAGCGGGCGCATCGACAATGCCATCGATCTGGTGCGGGACCATGATGTCATCCTGTGCACCTACGGCGATCTGATGCGCGTGCCGGCCTCCGGGCGCATGAGCCTCTTGAAGGCCAAGGCCGCCGGCGGCGATATCCGCATGGTGTACTCCACGCGCGACGCCCTGGCCATCGCCCGCGCCAATCCCCAGCGGCAGGTGGTGTTCTTCGCCATCGGCTTCGAGACAACGACGCCGCCGACCGCGGTGGCCATCCGGCAGGCGCGTGCCGAGGGCCTGGGCAACTTCAGCGTGTTCTGCAACCACGTGCTGACCCCGCCGGCGCTGGCCTACATCCTGCAGGAGAATGCGCGCTCGGCCGGCATCGACGGCGTGCTGGGCCCTTCCCACGTCAGCACCATCATCGGCAGCGGCGCCTACGAGCCCTGTGTTGCGGCATTCTCGATGCCCGTGGTCATCGCCGGCTTCGAGCCGCTGGACGTGATGCAATCGGCGCTGATGCTGATCCGGCAGATCAACGCCGGGCGGCACGCGGTGGAGAACGAGTACACGCGGGTGGTCACGCGCCAGGGCAATGCCAAGGCACAGGCGCTGATGGCCGAGGTGTTCGAGACGAGGCCGACGTTCGAGTGGCGGGGGCTGGGCATGCTGCCGCACAGCGCGCTGGCCATCGCCGGCGACTATGCGGCGTTCGATGCCGAGCGGCGCTTCGCGATGCCCGCGATCGCCGGCAGCGAGGTCAAGGGCTGCCTGTGCCCGTCGGTGCTGCGCGGCGTGGACAAGCCGACCGACTGCAGGCTGTTCGGCACCGTCTGCACCCCGGAGAACCCGATGGGCGCCTGCATGGTGTCGTCCGAGGGGGCCTGTGCGGCCTACTGGAGCTACGGGCGCTTCCGCCGGCCCGCCGCCGCATGAGCCGTGCGCACCGCTTTCCCGCCCGGCTTGATGTGAAGGGCGGCACCGTGGACATGAGCCACGGCAGTGGCGGTCGGGCCATGGCGCAGCTGGTCGAGGAGCTGTTCATCCGTCATCTCGATAACGCCTGGCTGCGCCAGGGCAACGATGCGGCCGATTTCCCCCCAGCGGCCGGGCGCATGGTCGTCAGCACCGATGCGCACGTGATCTCGCCCCTGTTCTTCCCGGGCGGGGACATCGGCTCGCTGGCCGTGCATGGCACGATCAACGACGTGGCGATGGCCGGGGCGACCCCCTTGTACCTCTCGGCCTCCTTCATCCTCGAGGAGGGCTTTCCGCTTCGTGATCTGGAGCGCATCGTCGCCGGCATGGCGGAAGCCTCCCGCCAGGCTGCGGTGCCGGTCGTGGCCGGGGACACCAAGGTCGTCGAACGGGGCAAGGGCGACGGGGTGTTCATCACCACCACCGGCATCGGCGTGGTGCCACAGGGGGTGCACATCGCCGGCGACCGCGCCCGCCCCGGCGACGCCATCCTGCTCAGCGGTACGATCGGCGACCATGGCGTGGCTGTGATGTCCTGCCGCGAACACCTGGCATTCGAGACCGAGGTCCGATCGGACTCGGCACCCCTGCACGGCCTGGTCGCGCGCATGGTCGAGGTAGCGCCGGGCATCCGCTGCCTGCGTGATCCGACGCGCGGTGGCCTGGCCACCACCCTGAACGAACTGGCCACACAGTCGGGCGTGGGCATGCTGGTGGAGGAAGAGCGGATTCCCGTGGCGCCGCAGGTGGCCGCCGCCTGCGAGCTGCTGGGGCTGGACCCGCTGTACGTGGCCAACGAGGGCAAGCTGGTGTGCGTCTGCGATGCAGCCGATGCCGAGCATCTGCTGTCGGTGATGCGCGCGGATGCGCTGGGGCAGGAGGCCGCCATCATCGGGCACGTGGTGGCCGATGCGCAGCATCTGGTGCAGATGCGCACCGCCTTCGGCGGCCATCGCATCATCGATCGCCTGGCCGGCGAGCAGCTGCCGAGGATATGCTGATGCCGGAATCGATCCGTGTGCGCGGGCAGGTGCAGGGCGTGGGCTTCCGCCCCTTCGTCTGGCAGCTGGCCCGTCGCCTCGGCATCCGCGGCCGGGTGTGGAACGACGGCGACGGCGTCTGCATCCAGGCCTGGGGGGATACGGCGGCGCTGCAGGATTTCCGGAGGCAGCTGCGCGACAATCCGCCGCCGCTGGCACGCATCGATGCCCTCGAGCATGCGCCGCTCGCCGCAACGGACATGCCGGCGGCCTTCATCATCGCCGACAGCCGGCCGGGCCCCGTCGGCATGGCGGTCACCCCGGATGCGGCCGTCTGCCCGTCCTGCCTCAGCGAGGTGCTGGACCCGGCGGACCGCCATCACCTGTACCCCATGACCAGCTGCAGCCACTGCGGGCCGCGCCTGTCGATCGTCCGTTCCGTCCCCTATGACCGGGATCACACCAGCATGGCGGATTTTCCCATGTGCCCCGCCTGCCGGGCCGAGTACGAGGATCCGGCCGACCGGCGCTTCCATGCCCAGGCCAACGCCTGCCCCGACTGTGGCCCCAGAACATGGCTGGAGGATGCGAATGGCGTGCGTTTCGCGGGCATGAACGCCGAGGCCGTGTTCGAGGCGGCCAGGCTGATCCGCGCGGGGCATATCGTGGCCATCAAGGGTATCGGCGGCATCCATCTGGCCGCGGATGCCGGCCATGACGAGGCGGTGGCGCGGCTGCGCGCACGCAAGCGGCGCGACGCCAAGCCGTTCGCCCTGATGGCGCGCGACGCGGATATGGTGGCCGTGTATGCCGACATCGGGGAGGCGGAGCGGCAGCTGCTCACGGGATGCGAGGCGCCGATCGTGCTGCTCGACAGGCGTCCCGGCGGTGAACGGCTGGCCGAGGGCATCGCGCCGGGCCAGGAACGTCTGGGGTTCATGCTCCCGTATTCGCCGCTGCATGCGCTCTTGATGCGGGGTCTCGGACGCCCGATCGTGCTGACCTCGGGCAACCGTGCGCACGAGCCGCAGTGCATCGATAACGACGAGGCGCGCCGGCGTCTTTCCGGCATCGCCGATCATTTCCTGCTGCACGACCGCCAGATCGTCAACCGCCTCGACGATTCGGTGGCGGCGGTGACGGCCGGCCGGCCGCGGGTGCTGCGCCGGTCCCGCGGATATGCGCCTGTGCCCCTGACGCTGCCGCCCGGCTTCGAACCGGCGCCGCCGGTGCTGGCCATGGGCGGGGAGCTGAAGCACACCTTCTGCCTGCTGGCCGG
>DATLWN010000217.1:0-2026 GCA_035576305.1 Mariprofundaceae bacterium | reverse complement strand
TCCACAACGCCGGGAATGCGCCCAGCGCCAGGCCGACCAGCAGCACGCAGCCCGCCGCCACCACATAAGGAAGCCCGCCGTACAGATGGAAGGTGGGCGCCAGCCACCAGGCGCCGGTACCGAACCATCCCATGCCGAAGGCCAGGCCCACCCAGCCCGCATGGCCACGGCGGGCCAGCGCCAGCCACGCCGACAGCGCCAGCACGCCGAGCCAGGCATGGTCGTAGGGCGAATAGGCGAACGGCATCAGCGCGCCGAGGCCGAAACCCAGCACCAGGGCGCCGGTGATCTGATGGCTGCGGCGATGGAACATCAGCGCCATGGCCGGCCTACGACGAAAGCGGTTCGATGCGGATGCGCAGTACCCGGCGCGGATCAGCCTCGACGATCTTGATATCCATGCCCGCGACCTCGACCCGCTCGTTCGCGGCCGGGATGCGGCCGAGGCTGGTGACGATCAGCCCGCCCACCGTGTCATAATCCCCTTCGGGAAACTCGCGGCCCAGCAGGTTCTCCAGATCCTCGATGTGCATCAGCGCCTGGATCACGTAGCCGCCGTCCGGCGTGCGCACCACCTCGGGATCGCTCTCCTGCTCGTCCATCGGGCCGACGATCTCCTCGAGCAGGTCCGACATCGTCACCACGCCGGCGGTGCCGCCGTATTCGTCGATGACGATGGCCAGCCGGTGGGACGAGGCGCGCATCTCGGAGAGCACGCCGGAGATCTGCTGCAACTCGGACACCTTCAGGCACGGCCGCATGATCTCCGCCAGCGTGGGCTGCTTGTGGCGCACGCGCGCCGAGAACACGTCCCACAGCTCGACCACGCCCTCGATGTGATCCAGGTCCTCGACCATCACCGGCAGCCGGCTGACCTCGCTCTCCACGAACTTCTCCTCGACCGCGGCCAGGGTCATGCCCAGTTCCACGGCATCGATGGCCGAGCGGGGCACCATGATCTCCCGCACGCGGATGTCCTGGAATCCGACCAGGCGCTGCAGCATCTGGCGGTGCTCGTCCGAATGCACCGCATCGGAGCGCTCGATCAACTCGACCAGCTCCTCCTCGTCGCGTCCGGGACGCAGGCGGACGATCATCCTCTTGCGCCAGCGCTCGCGCCATTTATCCCACATGGGTCCTCTCCTCACGCGGCTCCGGATAGGGATCGTGCAAGCCCAGCCGGTCCATCGCCTGCCGCTCCAGTGCCTGCATGCGCACCGCCTCGGCATCGTCCTGGTGATCGAGGCCCAGCAGATGCAGCACGCCGTGCACGATCAGGTGCAGCGCATGGTCGGCGGCCGGCCACGCCAGCCGCGCGGCCTCGCCCTCGACAAACGGCACGGCCAGCGCGATGTCGCCGAGGTAGGCCGCGGGGTCGATATCGCCCTCCTGCATCGGGAAGGACAGCACGTCCGTGACCGCATCCTTGCCGCGCCAGTCCCGGTTCAGCCGACGCATGGCATCATCCCCGGCAAAGCGGATGCACAGATCGGGCTTACCGTCGAAGCCCGCGGCCAGCGCCAGCGTCACCCGCACCGCCACCGCCGTGCGCGCCATATCCGGCATCCGGCGCATGTCCACGTCCTCGTCGACGACGATATCGATCATGCCGGCGCATCCCCATCGGACGCCTTCTTTTCGGCGTGCTCGTAGGCGGTGACGATACGCTCGACCAGGCGATGGCGCACGACATCGCGGCCGCTCAGGCGGCAGATGCCGATGTCGGGCACGCCGTCCAGCACCTTCAGGACATGGGCCAGGCCGCTGCCGCGCTTGTGCTCGAGATCGATCTGCGTCACGTCGCCGGTCACCACCATCTTCGAGCCGAATCCCAGGCGCGTCAGGAACATCTTCATCTGGGCCTGCGTGGTGTTCTGCGCCTCGTCGAGGATGATGAAGGCATCGTTCAGCGTGCGCCCGCGCATGTAGGCCAGCGGCGCCACCTCGATGCGCCCGGCCTCCATCAGCGCGTTCATCTTCTCCACACCGAGCATGTCGGACAGGGCGTCGAACAGCGGCCTGAGGT
>DATLWN010000216.1:0-1948 GCA_035576305.1 Mariprofundaceae bacterium | reverse complement strand
GATATCATCGGCAACTGCCACAACGGCCATCTGATCGATCCCCTGGATCGGGAGGCGATGGCCGCCACCCTGCTGGGCACGCTCGCCGACAAGAAGGCATGGAAGGGCTTTGCCGATGCCGGCATCAAGGGCGTGCGCCGCCATTATTCGTGGCAGGCCCATGCAGAGAAGTACCTGGACGTGATCCGCCCGGTCATCGAACAGACCGAGCCCTTGCAGCGCATGACGCTGCCGCGCCGGCCGGGCCATTATCGCGACCGGGCGCTGTTCACCGACCTGGACCAGAACCTGCTGGGGGACAGGCAGTCGCTGGAGGCCTTCCTGCAGCTGATGCGCCGGCATCAGAGACAGGTCAGCTTCGGCATCGCCACCGGGCGGCGCATCGACTCCGCCCTGTCGGTGCTGCGCCAATACAGGATCCCGCAACCGGACGTGCTGATCACCGGGCTGGGCACGGAGATCCATTACGCCCCGAACCTGACCAGGGACAGGGCCTGGGCCCGGCATATCGACCACCTGTGGAGCCCCGGGGCGGTGCGCGAGATCCTCGATGAGCTGCCGGGGCTGAAGCGGCAGGAGAAGGTGCACCAGGGGACGTTCAAGATCAGCTACTACATCGATCCGGCGATTTCCCCGGACATCCAGGCCATCAAGCAGTACCTGCTGCAGCACGACCAGACGGTGAACGTCTTCTTCTCCTTCGGGCAGTTCCTGGACATCATCCCCGTGCGCGCATCCAAGGGCCTGGCCCTGCGCTGGTGCGCCGAGCAGCTGGGCATTCCGCTGGAGAACATCCTGGCCGCCGGCGGCTCCGGGGCCGACGAGGACATGATGCGCGGCAACACCATGGCGGTGGTCGTCGCCAACCGCCACAACGAGGAGCTGTCGGTGGGCGACATCGAGCGCATCTACTTCGCCCAGCAGGGCTACGCCGCCGGCATCATCGAGGCTATCGACCATTACGGGTTCTTTGATACGGGGAAGGAGGCGTAGGCGTGCGGCGCTTCCTGCTGTGCACCGACATGGACCGGACCCTGATCCCCAACGGCGCCGCGCCGGAATCGGCCGGCGCCCGGCCGTTGTTCGCCCGGCTGGCCGCCCGGCCCGAGGTGACGCTGGCCTATGTGACGGGCCGGCACCGCGCCCTGATCGAAGAGGCCATCCGCGAATACCGGCTGCCGCAGCCGGACTTCGCCATCGCCGATGTCGGATCGACCATCTACGAGCTCGGGCACGGGGCCTGGTGGCAGTGGGACGAGTGGGATCAGGAGATCGACCAGGACTGGCAAGGCAAGGGTGCCGGGGATATCCACCGGCTGCTGCCAGAGATGCCGGAGCTGACGCTGCAGGAGCCGGAGAAGCAGAACCGGCATAAGCTCAGCTTCTACCTGCCGCTGGCGGCGGATGCGCGGCGCATCAGGGAGGAGATCGGCCGCAGACTGAAGGCGGCCGGGGTCCGGGCCAACCTGATCTGGAGCGTGGACGAACAGCTCGGCATCGGGCTGCTGGACATCCTGCCGGCCAGGGCCAACAAGCGGCATGCCATCGAGTTTTTGATGCGCAGGCACGGCTTCGACCACGCCGATACCGTGTTCGCCGGCGACAGCGGCAACGATCTGGACGTGCTGCTGAGCCCCATCCATGCCGTGCTGGTCGCCAATGCCGGCGACGACGTGCGCGCGGCCGCCCGCAGCGCCCCGCAGGCCTCGCTGTTCCTGGCCAGGGGCGGCTATCTGGGCATGAATGGCAACTACAGCGCCGGCATCCTCGAGGGGCTGGCGCATTACCTGCCGGACGTCGATGCCTGGCTGCAGGGGGGCGCGTGACCACGCACGCCATGCGGCCGCTGATCTTCGGAGAGGTGCTGTTCGACCATTTCCCCGATGGTGCCCGCGTGCTCGGCGGGGCGCCGTTCAACGTCGCCTGGCATCTGCAGGCCTTCGGCCTG
>DATLWN010000215.1:0-1717 GCA_035576305.1 Mariprofundaceae bacterium | reverse complement strand
GATGCGCATGAAGAAGCGGTCGAGCTGCGACTCGGGCAGGGGGAAGGTGCCGGCGTATTCCAGGGGGTTCTGCGTGGCGATGACGAAGAACGGATCGGGCAACGGGTGCGTGTCCCGCTCGATGCTGACCGTGCCCTCGGCCATCGCCTCCAGCAGGGCCGACTGCGCCTTCGGCGTGGCCCGGTTGATCTCGTCGGCGAGCACGATGTGGTGGAACACCGGCCCCGGATGGAAGACGAAACGCCGCTGTTCGGGATCGTACATCTCCACGCCCGTGACGTCGGCCGGCAGCAGATCGGCGGTGAACTGGATGCGCCCGAA
The DNA here is from genome assembly GCA_035576305.1 of Mariprofundaceae bacterium. Taxonomy (GTDB): domain Bacteria; phylum Pseudomonadota; class Zetaproteobacteria; order Mariprofundales; family Mariprofundaceae; genus DATLWN01. Next base: position 1,396 of record DATLWN010000215.1, on the reverse strand, counting down.
ATCGGTGCCCAGGGAAGCGGCCAGGGCCTTGGCCAGCGTCGTCTTGCCGACCCCCGGCACGTCCTCGATCAGGATATGGCCGCCGCAGACGAGCGCCATCAGCACCAGGTCGATGCGCTCCTCCTTGCCGGCCATCACGCCGCCCAGCTGCGCCTTGAGCTGCAGCAGTTGCTGGCGCTCGTCACCCATGGAAGCTACGGCTGACATTCGATCCTCTCCATCTCCGCGTCGCTGAAGCCGAAGTAATGGCCGATCTCGTGGACCAGCACGTGCCGGATGCAATCATCGACGGACAGTCCGTGCCGTTCGGCGTAATCGAGGATGGGCCGGCGATACAGATAGATCACATCCGGCGGATGCCCGCCGTAGCTGCTGCCCCGTTCGGGCAGCGGCCAGCCCGAATAGAGGCCGAGCAGTTCGTCGGGGGAATGCAGATGCATCTGCCGCATCGTGTCACGATCCGGATACGCCTCGGTGATCACCACCACATTCTCGATGGCATCGCGGAATCTCGACGGCAGGCCGGCGAAGATCTCCGAGGCGCGCTGCTGGAAGGCATCGTCATCCATGTGGATAGCCTAGCATTTCCGCGCTTTTCCGGTCATCCCCATGGATGGGCCCGCGACGAGGGCAGGCCACCGCTAGCACAACGAGGCCACGGCCGCACGGAAACTCGGGTACTTCAGCGTCGGCAGCAGCTCGCGGTGCAGCAGGGCATTGCACACGCGCTTGCTGTCCCGGAAGAAATCCAGGGCGGCCGGCGACAGCTCCCGTGCCGCCGTATCCGCATCGAGGATGACCGGGGCGGGCGCGCCGACCAGCCGTGCCAGCTCCGACACGTAGTCGGCATGCGGCAGCGGCTCGTCATCGGCCAGGTTGACGATGCGCCCGGGCCGCGGATGTGCCATGGCCGCCATGAGCGCCGCCACGATGTCGTCGACATGGATGCGGTTGGACCAGTGGGGCGGCTGCCAGCGCGCCGCCCTGTAGCCGCCTTCCCTGAGCTGCGCAACGATGTTGCGTCCCGGTCCGTAGATGCCGGCGAGGCGGAACACCTCGGCCGGCAGCCCCGAGTCCAGCCAGGCGGCCTCCGCCTCCAGGCGCCCGATGCCCCGCACGCTGGCCGGACGGCAGGGCCACGACTCGTCGACCCATGCCCCTTCCGCATCGCCGTAGACGCCCGTCGTCGACAGGTATCCGGCCCAGCGCGCGCGGGAAAGCCTCGCTGCGAGCATCGGCAGCCATTGCGCCTGCGGCGCTTGCATGCCGTCATCGCTGCGTGCCAGGGGGATCGAATCCACCACGGCATCGACCTCCTGCAGCAGCGCCTCGGGCAGCTCGGCGGGCGAGGCGGCGATCGCCGCCTCGAGGCCCAGCGCACGCAGCGACCCGGCCC
>DATLWN010000214.1:0-8745 GCA_035576305.1 Mariprofundaceae bacterium | reverse complement strand
GCACGATGCCGCCGCCCAGCACGCGGTCGAGCTCGTCGATGCCGGAGGACTGGCGTGGGGCGTCGTGGCTTTCGATGTCGGTGATGGCGTCGGGGGCGAGCGGCTCGGCCTTGCCGCCGGTGCCGCGCGGCAGCTCGGCCGCCGTCTCCTCGGTGATGCTGTTCCACGCCAGGCATTCGGGGCATTGGCCCATCCACTTGCGGTGTTCGGCCCCGCAGCTCTGGCAGACGAACAGGGTTTTCGACATGCGGGGCATTGTAGGCGGCGCTCCCGGCAAAGGCCATGGTCAACGCCGGCTGACACGGCCGCATCCCGCGGCGGTTTGTTGGGTCAGTCCTCCTCGGCCGGCTCGATCCACAGATACATGAAGGTCAGGGCGATCAGGCCATAGATGATCCAGATGAAAACCATGGCAAGCCCGTGGTACCCGGCATCGCTCTTGTGCAGCCAGAGCAGGAACGATGCCAGCAGCATCGCCTCCGCCGCGATCACCGGCAGCCAGTTCCGCAATGCCGACATCAACCCGGGCCTTACCCGCTCCAGGTGACCGGGGCGGATCCGGCCAATGTGCCAGGCGATGCGGTGGTGTTTGATCATGGGGGCGTTCCTCCCATGCCTTTCTTCGCCCATTGGGGGGGCGACGCCTGGGATGGCGATAGGCACAATTTTCTCAGGCTCTTATAGAGGATAGAAGCCGGGGTATGCCGCCGGTATGGGAATAATTCTGAATCCGAGGGCTAGCCGAACCTGCCGCGTACCAGGGCCACGAACATGCTGATGACCGCCCACGAGCCGATGGCGAAGATCCATGAGATCGATTTCGTCCGTGAGCGGTTGAAGCCGTTTTGCAGGATCGTGAACGCCAGGGCGCAGACGATGCCGAACCCGGTGCCGAAGGCAGCCTGGTGGGCCTTGACGGTCCACAGGCCCGCGTCCTTCACCTGATCCGCCGTCACGGGTTGCACGAAAAAGAACAGGGTTCCCCAGAATGCGAACCACATGGCATAGTGGTCGAAATCCCTGAACCATTCCCTGGGTCGCGTGGTTGTCGGGGCCATCGTCCTCCCTGTCCGCCGATGCGGACGGATACGGACATTATATACGGCCCTGGCGCCGATGCCGCTGCGGGCGCTTGCCAAGGACTGGGCATGGCGGTATAAATCGCCCCACAATTTGTGATCCGGCTTTATCAAGAGCAGTGGAGGGTTACAGGCCCTGTGAAACTGCGGCAACCGGCCAAGGCGGAGCGATCCGATCGGCGACTGGTGCCAATGCCTGCCCCAAGGGGAGCGATGAAGCGCGGGTTGTCTCGACGGCGCCCCGGTGCGCCCCGGTTTCAACCCCCGCTTACCCGAGCGGGGGTTTTTCTTTTTCGGCCGGGGTAAGCGGGTGGGGCAGGATGCCCCGCATGATGGAAGGAGTGTTGAGATGAGCCAGAGCATAGTGCGAGCCCTGAAATGCCGGGAGTGCGGGCAGGAGTACGAGATCGCGCCGACGCACGTTTGCGAATTCTGCTTCGGGCCGCTGGAGGTCGTCTACGATTACGACAAGCTGCACGGGGTGCTGACGCGCGAGCTGATCGAGTCCCGCCCGCAGACGATGTGGCGCTACCGCGAGCTGCTGCCGATCGACGGCGATCCGCAGGTGGGTGCCCAGGTCGGCTTCACGCCGCTGGTGCGCGCGCACAACCTGGAGAAGGCGCTCGGCGTTTCCGAGCTGTACATCAAGAACGATGCGGTCTGTTATCCGACGCTGTCGTTCAAGGACCGCGTGGTCTCCGTGGCCCTGTCCAAGGCCGTGGAGTTCGGCTTCACGACCGTGGCCTGCGCCTCGACGGGCAACCTGGCCGGCTCCGTGGCGGCCAATGCCGCGGCGGCGGGGCTCGAGTCCTACGTGTTCATCCCGCATGACCTGGAGCAGGGCAAGGTGCTCGGTGCCGGCATCTACGGCACGCGCATCGTCGGCATCGAGGGAACCTATGATGATGTGAACCGCCTGTGCTCGGAGATCGCCGGCAACTACGGCTGGGCCTTCGTCAACGTCAATGTGCGCCCGTTCTATGCCGAGGGCTCGAAATCCTACGGCTACGAGATCATGGAGCAGCTGGGCTGGCGGGCGCCGAAGCACGTGGTGGTGCCGATGGCCTCCGGTTCGCTGTGCACCAAGATCGACAAGTCGATCAAGGAGTTCGTCAAGCTGGGCCTGGTCCAGGACGCCGGCACGCGCGTGTACGGCGCCCAGGCCACCGGCTGCTCGCCGATCGCCAAGTCGGTCAAGGACGACACGGACCTGATCCATCCGGTGCGGCCCGACACCGTGGCCAAGTCGCTGGCCATCGGCAATCCGGCCGACGGCTATTACGCCAACCGGGTGATCAAGGAATCAGGCGGCTGGGCCGAGGACATCTCGGACGCGGAGATCGTCGAGGCGATCAAGCTGCTCGGCGAGACCGAGGGCATCTTCGCCGAGACGGCCGGCGGCGTGACGCTGGGCGTGGCCAGGAAGCTGATCGAGCAGGGCCGCATCCCGAAGGACGAGTCCATCGTCATCTGCGTGACCGGCAACGGCCTGAAGACCCAGGAGGCGGTCATCGATGCGGTGACCAAGCCGCGCATCATCGGCCCGAGCCTGCGCGAGTTCGACGAGCTGGCCGAGGCGGACCAGGTCAAGCGCAAGGCCGCCTGAACACACTGCTGAAGCAACACAAAGGAGAATGACATGAGCGTGAAAGTGAGAATCCCGACCCCGCTGCGCAAGCTGACCAATGGAGCCGACGAGGTGGCCGCCGCAGGCGCGACCATCGGCGAACTGATCGACAACCTGGAGGCGGCGCACGCCGGCCTGAAGGCCAGGCTGTGCGACGATGCCGGCGAGATCCGCCGCTTCGTCAACATCTACGTCAATGACGAGGATGTGCGCTTCCTGGACGGCCGCAACACGGCCCTGAAGGACGGCGACGAGGTGTCCATCGTGCCGGCCATCGCCGGAGGCCGGGCTTGAAGCTGCGCGTTTACCTGACCTTCTCGGCCGAGAACGTGCGCGAGCCGATCATCTGGAAGCTCGGGCACGAGTTCGAGGTGGTCACGAATATCCGCACGGCGGAGGTGCGCGACGATATGGGCCTGGTCGGGCTGGAGCTGGACGGCGAGCGCGAGGTGGTCGAGGCGGCCGTGCGCTGGCTGGAGGCGCAAGGCGTGCATGTCGAACCGATCGAGCAGAGCGTGCTCGAGGGTTGAATTAACACCATATCAGTGATATTATTTTAATATTTACACTGATAATGATGTAAATAGGTGGTGAGTGATGAGTATCTATCCCAATGTGACGGAAACGGTCGGGCATACGCCGCTGGTGCGTCCGCAGCGCATCGGCGCCGACCTGCCGGGCGAGATCCTGCTGAAGCTCGAGTTCTTCAATCCGCTGAACTCGGTCAAGGACCGCATCGGCAAGGCGATGATCCTGGCGGCCGAGCAGGACGGTAGGCTGAAGCCGGGCGGTTCGATCGTGGAGCCGACCTCCGGCAACACCGGCATCGCGCTGGCCTTCGTGGCGCGCGCCAAGGGCTACCGCTGCATCCTGACCATGCCGGAATCGATGAGCCTGGAGCGTCGCAAGCTGCTGAAACTGCTGGGTGCCGATCTGGTGCTGACCCCGGCCGAGAAGGGCATGAAAGGGGCCATCGAGAAGGCGAAGGAGCTGGTGGGCACCATCAACGGCGCCTTCATGCCGCAGCAGTTCGAGAATCCGGCCAACCCGCAGATCCATCGTGAGACGACGGCCGAGGAGATCTGGAGCGACACCGAGGGCCGCGTCGATGCCATCGTGGCCGGCGTGGGTACCGGTGGCACCATCACCGGCGTGGCCGAGGTGATCAAATCGCGCAACCCGGACTTCAAGGCCTTTGCCGTGGAGCCGGCCGACTCGCCCGTGATCTCCGGCGGCCAGCCCGGTCCGCACAAGATCCAGGGCATCGGGGCGGGCTTCATCCCGAAGAACCTGAACGTGGACATCATCGACGGCGTCGAGCAGGTGTCGAACGAGGAGGCCTTCGCCATGGCGCGCCGGCTGGCCGATGAGGAAGGCATCCCGGGCGGCATCTCATCGGGTGCGGCGGTGACGGCGGCGCTGCGTGTGGCGGCCCGCGCGGACATGGCCGGCAAGCGCATCGTCGTGATCATCCCGTCGATGGCCGAGCGCTACATGTCCACCGACCTGTTCAAGGGCATCGAAATATAGGGCAGGCCCGTATTTGCACCCTGGCAGCGTTGTTGCGGTGCCCAAATCCTCAGATATGTCTCATATGCTGCGGTTTTGCGCTCCTCACGCCCGGCCAGGGCACGAATCCGAACCTTCCGCATGGAATCTTGATGGGAGTTGTCCGTGATTGATTTTACCGAAGAGCAAATAGAGCGCTATTCGCGCCACATCATCCTGCCCGAGGTGGGCGCCGAGGGTCAGAGCAGGCTGCTCGAATCCAAGGTGTTCATGATCGGTGCCGGCGGCCTGGGCTCGCCGGTGGCCTATTACCTGGCCGCCGCCGGCGTGGGCACCATCGGCATCGCCGATGCCGACGTCGTCGACATGTCCAACCTGCAGCGCCAGATCATCCACAACCAGGGCCGCGTCGGCATGCCGAAGGTCGAGAGTGCGCGCGAGACGATCCGCGCCCTGAACCCGGATGTCGAGGTCAAGACCTACAACCACCGGGTCGAGGCCGAGAACATCCGCGAGATCATCCGCGACTACGACCTGGTGATCGACGGCTGCGACAACTTCCCGACGCGCTTCCTGGTCAACGATGCCTGCTATTTCGAGGGCAAGCCGCTGGTCTCCGGTGCGATGTTCCGCTTCGAGGGCCAGGTGGCGACCTTCAAGCCGACCCACGACAAGGAAGGCCCGTGCTACCGCTGCCTGTATCCGGAGCCGCCGCCGGCGGGTCTGGTGCCGTCCTGTTCCGAGGCCGGCATCCTGGGGGCGCTGGCCGGCGCGGTCGGCACCATCCAGGCGGTCGAGGCCGTCAAGGAACTGCTCGGCATCGGCGAGTCGCTGTCCGGGCGGCTGATGGTCTTCGATGCGCTGCGCATGGAATGGAAGAAGCTGCGCCTGCGCAAGGACCCGGCCTGCCCGTTGTGCGGCCCGAACCCGACGGTGACGGATCTGGTGACCTACGAGCAGGCCTGCGACCTGCAGTTCGGCCACAGCTGAGGGCAGCGGGGAGCAGACCATGGCAACCGAGTTTTCATTCGCCAAAGCCGAGGACGTCGACGAGTACGAGGCGGGACTCAAGGCATTCCTGTCCGGGCGCATGCCGGAGGAGCGATTCACGCCGTTCCGCCTGCAGATGGGCGTCTACGGCCAGCGGCAGGAGGGCGTGCAGATGGTGCGCATCAAGCTGCCGGGCGGCAACCTGACGCCGGACCAGCTCGATGTCATCGGCGATTGCGTCGAGGCCTATGCCGGCCAGCTGCCCACCGACGGTACGCTGTCCGAGCATCCGCCGAAGTTCGCGCACGTCACCACGCGCCAGGATATCCAGGTGAATTTCGTGCGCACCGCGGACACGGCGGCGTTCCTGCGCCGGCTGCTCGACGCGGGGCTGACCACGCGCGAGGCCTGCGGCAACACCGTGCGCAACGTCACCTCGTGCTTTCTGGCCGGCGTCTGCCCGGCCGAGCATGCCGACGTGTCCGTACATGCACGCCGCTTCGCCGAGCATTTCCTGCGCCATCCGCTGACGCAGCAGTTCCCGCGCAAGTTCAAGGTGACCTTCTCCGGCTGTGCCAGCGACTGCTCGCTGTCCGGCATGCACGACATCGGTTTCATCGCCACGGTCCGCGACGGTGTGCGCGGCTTCGAGGTGTGGGCGGCCGGCGGGCTTTCCAGCCAGCCGGTGTCGGCGATCAGGATCGAGGATTTCATCGCGGAGCACGAGCTGTTCGTGGTCGGCGAGGCGCTGATGCGCATGCACTTCAAGTATTCCGACCGCAAGCGCCGGGCCCGCGCCCGACTGAAGTACGTGATGCTGCAGCTGGGTGAGGCCGGCTTCATCGACGAGTACAGGAAGCAGCGCGCGGCCATCGAGAAGACGCATGCCCAGGATCAGGGCTTCCCGGAGGCGAAGTGGCGCACCCCGAACGGCGGCCTGCCGCGTTCGGCCATCGGCGTCATCGAGCAGCACGACGGCAGGCAGGCCGTCCTGCTGAACCTGTTCCGCGGCGATCTGACCCCGGCCCAGTGCCATGCCGTGGCGGCAGCGGCCCGCGCCGCCGGCACCGACGCCCTGCGCGTCACCGCCGAACAGGGGCTGATCATCACCGGCGTGCCGGCGGACAGGGTCGTTGCCGTGCTGGACGTGCTGAAGAAGGCCGGGCTGCACACCGAGCATGCGCGCGGCATCGCCGACATCGTCGCCTGCCCGGGCACCGAAACCTGCCGACTGGGCATTACCTCCTCGCGCGGACTGGCCGAGGCATTGCAGCCCATGATGGCGGAGATGAAGAAGGATGGCACGCTGGCCGGCATCGCGGTGAAGGCCTCCGGCTGCCAGCACTCCTGCGGCCGCCACCACATCGCCGATCTCGGCTTCCACGGCCTGGCCAAGAAGATCGCCGGCCAGGCGGTCCCCCATTATCAGCTGCATATCGGCGGCTCCGGCAAGGCGGGCGAGCATTTCGCCTTCGCCACCGAGGCGGTGCCGGCGAAGAAGGCACCCGAGGCCGGCATCGCCGTGCTCTCCGCCTACAAGGCACAGCGCCGGAGCGATGAGAGCATGCACGACTGGGCCGCCAGGCTCGGGCAGCAGGGCATCACGGAGATCCTGGCGCCGTTCGCCGCCGACGAGGGCGAGATCGATGGCCTGATCTACGACTGGAGCGAAAACGAGGCCTTTAACACCAAGGGCAACAAGAAGGGCGAATGCGCCGGTGCGGTGCTGTCGATGACCGACGCGCTGCTCTCCGAGGCCGAGTACGAGATGCTGCTGGGCCGGGCCCACATCGATGCGATGTTCTGGGCCGAGGCCGCGATGTGCCTGAGGCGCTCGGCCTTCTCGACGGCCCGCGCCTTCCTGGTGCCGTTCGGCGAGGCGCCGGAGCACGATGCCGAGGTGTTCGGCCTGCTGCTGGGTCATCTGGCGCGCAACGCCGATGCCGAGGTGCTGGACGGGTTCAATCGGGTGCAGCAGGCACTGATGAACATCGATCTCGGCGATCCGGCACCGGGCGTGACGCATCTGCGCGATGTGCTGGCCGTCTGGCTGAAGCTGGCCGCGGTGCGCTTCGCGCCGGTGCCGGCCGGGGACAAGCCTCCGGCGCAGCCCGAGGCCCCCGCACCCGCAGCACAGGCGGAGGCCGGGGTGCCGGTGCTGGACCTGACCGGCGTGGCCTGTCCGATGAATTTCGTCAAGACGAAGATCCGGCTGTCGACGATGCCCGCCGGCGGCCTGCTGGATGTCATCCTCGATCACGGCGAGCCGATCGCCAATGTGCCGCTGTCGCTGGAGGAGCAGGGACAGAAGGTGCTGTCCAAGGATCGGATTTCGGACGGGCAGTGGAGGATCCGGGTCGAGAAGACCGCCGGAATCTGATGACCACGGACCTGCATCCGTTCGCCAATCCCGGACGCACCAAGCTGGCGCTGGTCAGCCGGGGCCTGGCGCTGCCGGACGGCCTGCCGCATGCCTCCCGCTATGTGGCCCAGGCCAATGCCGTGGAGACCGTCGTCGATATCCGGCTGCCGACCGGGCAGTTCTGCACGGTGCCTGTCGGTCAGCCCTATACGGAGGCGAGCGGTTTCTCCCTGCATGTCGAGGACGGCCGGACCCGTCTCAGCTGCGGTGGCGAGACCCAGGGCGTGGAGCTGGTCGAGGCCCCCGCATTCTACCGGATGCTGACGCGCAGTGGCGCCCGCATGGGCAGCTTTGCCTCGCTGCACGACCGGCTGCTGATCCTGCACCCGTTCATGGGTTGCGGCTTCTTCGCCCACCCGGGCCAGGCCTGCGGCTATTGCCAGTACGATTCGATGCTGAACGAGGCCCAGCCCCCGCTGCGCGATGCGCTGGAGCTGGTCGAGGTGGTGCGCGCGGCGCTGGCCGAACGCGAGGTGGATACTGTCTATCTGTACAACGGCTATTCGCCGGGGCCGGATGCCGGCCTGTCGCGCCTGATCCCGCTGGTGGCGTTGCTGCGCAAGCATCTCGGCCATCGCCAGATCGCCCTGGAGACGGTCGCTCCCGGGGACGTGTCCGTGATCGATGAGCTGTATTCGGCCGGGCTCGACATCTTCGTGTGCAACCTCGAGGTGGCCGATGCCGCACGCTTTGCCGAGGTGTGTCCCGGCAAGCAGCGGGCCGGCGGCCAGCAGGCGATTCTCCGGGCTCTGGAACACGCTTGCACGGTGTTCCGGCCGGGCACGGTGGTCAGCCACCTGATCGTCGGCCTGGAGCCGTTGGAATCGACGATCCACGGCATGGAACGGCTGGTGGCGCAGGGGGTGGTGCCGCTGCTGCTGCCGTTCCGTCCGCTACCCGGCACGCCGCTGGCGGGCGAGCCCTTGCCGACGCTGGACGACGTTGAGCAGGCGCTGTTGGTGCAATACGAGCTGCTCGCCGCCTCCCGCATTCCGACGCATCGCCTGCGCGACATGGGGCGGGTGCTGACGCCGATGGAGAGCGGCGCCCTGGTGGGCCGGCAGACGATGCTGCGCGAGCGGGTGGTGTCGTCCCGGCTCGGGCGCAAGGTGCATGGC